>CALGVL010000019.1 GCA_937930165.1 uncultured Acetobacteraceae bacterium | reverse complement strand
CGAGACGGTCATGTTCCGCCTGTGCCTGCCCCATCGCGACCTGCCGTTCGCCCAGCTTCCGCTCCGCCTCGGCAAGGCCGGCGCGCAATTGCTCCAGCCGGCGCTCCGCCTCGCCGGCCGAGCCGGTCAGCTCGGCTATGCGCGTCTCCAGGCCGCGCAGCCGGACGGCTGCCTCATCCGCCGCCTTGCCGGTGCTGGCCAGCCGGGCCTCGGTCTCGGCCACCGCGGCGCGGCGGGCGGCAAGGTCGCGTTCCGCCGCGCCGGCATCATTGCGCAGCCCCGCCAGCCGCCTTTCGGCTTCCGCCACCTCCTGCTGCCGCTGTGCCAGGGACTGCTGCGCCTGGCCGAGTTCGCCGCGCAGGGCCTGCAGCCGCCGGTCCTCCGCGGCCACCTCCTCGCGCAGCCCGGCGAGCCGCCGCTCCTCGGCCGCCGCCCGGCTGCGGAAGCCGTCGATCCGCCGCTGCTCCGCCCCGGATCCCTCGCGCAGTTCCGTCAGGCGTCGCTCCGAGGCCGCCATCTGGTCGCGCAGCTCGGCGAGGCGGCGGTCCTGGGCCGCGGTGCGGTCGCGCAGCTCGGCCAGGCGCTGGTCCTCGGCCGTGGCCTGGTTGCGCAGCGCCGCCAGCCGGCGTTCCTCGGCAGCGGCGCTGCCCTGGAGTTGCGCCATCCGCTGCTCGGCCGCCGCCACCCGGTCCCGCAGCCCGGCAAGCCGCCCTTCTGCCTGGGTCAGTTCCTGCTGCCGCTGCGCCAGGCTTTGCTGCGAATGGCCGGCTTCGTCCTGCAGCTCCGCCAGCCGGCGCTCATCCGCCGCCAGGCGCGCGCGCAGCGCCGCCGCCTGCTGCTCGGCCGCGCCGCGGGCGCGCCGGGCCGCCGCCAGTTCGGTGCGCGCCCGGGCCAGTTCCCGTTCGAGGCTGGCCAAGTCGCCCGCGGCACGGCGCTCCTCCGCCAGGACCCGTTCGAGCTCGGCCACGCGCTCCCCAAGCGACCGGTTGCGCGTCTCGGCCTGGGCGAGGCCCTGCTGCATCGCCTCAATGCGGCTGGTGCGCTCGATGGTCAGGCCGCAGCCGGCCAGCGGCGCTACCAGGACGGGGCCCAATGCCACCAGCATCGGCCGCGACCAGCCCGAGAATCCTGCCATCCGTCCCGCTCCCCCGCATTTGCCCCGGAACCACCCGGATACGCGCAGGGAATTGCCGCCCGGTTCTACCTTCCCGGTCAACCGTTGCAGCCGGCCTGCGCGCCGCTGCACGGATCACGTTGCGTTTTATGGAACCCGGCATTGAGTCGGCAACCCGGGAGGTTCCCGTGGCGCGATGGATGGCGGCGCGCGGCGATCTATCCCGGCGTCCCGCCTGCTGGCAGGCCAGCGATCTCCAGCACCAGCTTGCGGCGGACGGCCTGGGCGAAGGTGGTGAAGTCCTCGGCTGGCAGGACGAAGGCGTCGAAGCCGCCGGTGACGGAATCGCGGTAGTAGTGGTCGAGCGGCACGGGCCCGGCGGCGGCATAGCTGTTCCGCGACGAGTCCTTCAGGATCGGCAGCCCGTTGATGGCAATCCCCTCGCTGACCGCCAGGTCGCGCTCCCCTTCGGCCGGCGCGCCGGAATTGTTCGGGCCGTCGCCGGAGATGTCGATCACCTTGCGCGCCGTCGTGAAAGGCGCCGCCGCGAGCAGCCCGCGCGAATAGCGGATCGCCGCGGAGATCGAGGTCCAGGTACCGAGGGTCAGTGGCGCCGCCTCGATGCGGTCGGCCAGGGCATACGCATCCTCCGCGCCGGCGAGGCGGGTCCAGGGTGCGAGGAGGCGCTGGTGGTCGGTGCCCGACCATTCGAGATAGGCGAGGCCGATGCAGCCGAGCGGCCCGCCGGCGATCGCCTTATGCACTATGGGATGGCGCAGTGCCTCCGCATAGCCCTGCCGCTGCAGCCGCGCCTCGTCCTCGTCGATGGAGCGGGAGACGTCGACGGCCAGGACCAGCAGCACATCGACCTCCGGCTGGCCTGCTGCCTCGCCGCCGGACTCCGCTCTGGCGGCAAGGCATTGGCCGAATGTCGCCGCCCCGAAGGCAGCGGTCAGGAGCGCTCTCCGGCGCATCGGTCATCCTCCGTGCGTCCCCCGCCCCCGCGCACCGAACCACCGAGGGCGTCCCGGGTTCATCGCGCAGCCGTCCCGAAGGGGAGGGTACGGCACATCCCGGAACGGACCGCTTTCGGTCCGCCGATGCGACGGCAGAAAAATTCCGCCAAATCAGGTAGTTGTCGGGAGAGGCTGGAATGCGCGGGTCGCAGCGGGCGCGAAGACACTTGGAGGAGAGGGCGAATGTGCTTAGCTATGCGCCACAGCCACGATCGATAGGCCCTGCCCAAAGATGCAGCATCACCCGGCGCATGCGCCCTCCGCGCAGGCGCATCATGGTTCACGGCGCCACCATGGCCGTCTCCTGCAGGGCGCCATGCCGCCGCTCCATGCCGCCGCGCCGATGCCGGGCGTCGATGCCGTGGTCGCCTCCTACAACATCCACAAATGCGTGGGTGCGGATGGGAAGTTCAGGCCGGACCGGATCGCCGCGGTGATCGCCGAGTTGGGCGCCGACCTCGTCGCCCTGCAGGAGGCGGACCGGCGCTTTGGCCGGCGCGTCGGCCTGCTCGACCGGGCGGTGCTGGAGCGCGAGGCGGGGCTGGTGCCGCTGCCCGTCTCCGACTTGCCGGACGGGCTCGGCTGGCATGGCAACGCCATCCTGGTTCGCACCGGCTCCGCGATCCGGCTGGGCCGCCTCTCCCTGCCCGGCGCCGAGCCGCGTGGCGCAGTCATCGCCGACCTGCAATTGCGGGCCGGGCGCATCCGCGTCGCCGCCGTGCATCTCGGCCTGCTGCGCCGCTGCCGCGCCCGCCAAGTCGCCGCCATCCTGGAGGCGATCGCGGAGGGCGAGCCGATGCCGACCCTGCTGCTCGGCGACCTCAACGAGTGGCGGCCGCGCGCCGAGCCGCTGCGACGGCTGGAGGCGCTGTTCGGCCCCGCCTCCTTCGGCCCGGCCAGCTTTCCGGCACGCCTGCCGGTGCTGGCCCTGGACCGCATCCTGGGCTGGCCACGCGGCGTCGTCCGGCATGTGGAGGTGCATGACAGCCCGCTCGCCCGTATTGCTTCCGACCACCTGCCGCTTCGGGCCGGTATCGACCTGCGCGTCGGCGCAAAGCTGCTGGAGCAGCCGGTCGCCGCAGCAGCCTGACGGAACCCTGCCGCCACGGCTCCGCTCTGACGGCGCATGTCCGCGCGCCAGCCGCCTTCCCCGCGCCGCCCGCGCCGGCATGATGCGGCGGAGGAGCGGCTTGGGCGGAAGGATGTGGCTTCCGGGACGGGGACTGCGGGGGAGGGCCAGATGAGCAGCATCACCCCGGCCTTTCCGGCGGATGAGGCGCCCTCCGCCAACCGGGCGGGCTTCGAGGATGCCGGCCGGGACGTAAGGCAACTCCTCCGCGGCGCCCGCAGCGGCGCCGGGCTGGTGCCGGACGGGATCTCCGCCTTCGCGCTGCGCTCCCTGGCCGCGCGCAAGGCGGTGCGCAGCCTCGACCTGCAATACTACATCTGGCGCGACGACTTCACCGGCCGCCTGCTGGCGCGGGAGGTCCTGGCCGCGGCGGATCGCGGGCTGCGGGTGCGGCTGCTGCTGGACGATGTCTATGTGGTGGGCGCCGAGCGCACCCTGGCCGTGCTGGCGGCCCATCCGGCAATCGAGGTGCGGATCTTCAACGCCGCGAGCTGGCGGCGCTGGGGGCGCATCGGCTTCGCGCTGGAGCTGCTGCTGGGTGGCTGGCGGCTGAACCACCGCATGCACAACAAGCTGTGGCTCGCGGACGGGGTGGTGGCGATCCTCGGCGGCCGCAACATCGGCAACGAGTATTTCGACGCCTCCGGCGAGTTCAATTTCCGCGACCTCGACCTGATCGTCGCCGGCGAGGCCACCAGCGAGGCCGCGGCGATCTTCGAGCGCTACTGGCACGACGAGCTGGCGCGGCCGGTCGAGAGCTTCCGCTCCGTGCGGCGGGCCGGCCGCAAGCTGCCCGCGCTGCGGCGCCTGCTGCGGGGCGCCGCCAGCCTGCCGGCGGCGCAGCCCTTCCTGGAGCGCGTCCACAGCGCGCCGGCGATCCGCCGCATCCTGGCCGAGGAGCACGATCTGGTGCCGACGGATGCGGTGCAGATCCTGGCCGACCCGCCGGCCAAGGCGACCGGTCAGTGTTCGGGACAGGGGCTGGCTGACGCCGTTCATGCCGCTCTGGGCAGCGCGGCGCGGGAGGTGCTGCTGATCTCTCCCTATTTCGTGCCGGGGGAGCGTGGCCTGGCGATGCTGACCAGCCTGGTGCGCCGCGGCGTGCGGGTTTCCGTCGTCACCAATTCGCTGGCCGCCACCGACGTCGTCGTGGTGCATGGCGGCTATGCGCGCTACCGCCGCGCACTGCTGGAGGCCGGGGTGGAGATATGGGAGATGAAGCGCAGCGGCCGGGAGGATACCGGCATCTTCGGCTCCCGCGGCGCCAGCCTGCATACCAAGGCCTTCGTGGTGGATGGCGAGCTGACCTTCACCGGCTCCTTCAACCTCGATCCCCGCTCGGCCAGGCTGAACACCGAGATGGGCGGCTTCGTGCGGCATCCCGCGCTGGGGCAGCGGCTGCGGGCCGAGCACGACCGCCTGGCCGACCCGGCGCGGAGCTACCGGCTCGGCATCGGCCCGGACGGGCGGCTGACCTGGACGGACCTCTCGGGCGGCCAGCAGC
>CALGVL010000018.1 GCA_937930165.1 uncultured Acetobacteraceae bacterium | reverse complement strand
CCCGCCGCAGCCGCGCGGCGGCGCAGGAAGCCACGGCCCGCCCGGCCGAGCCGCCGGAGCCGCCTGCCGCCCGCCGCGGCCGCGCCCTGCCGGTCGCCGGCCAGGTGGTGCGGGAATTCGGTGCGGACGGGGAGGGCGGCCCGGCCCGCGGCCAGAGCTTCCAGGCCGCCGCCGGAGCCCGGGTGGTCAGCCCCTGCGGCGGCCGGGTGGTTTTCGGCGCGCCTTTTCGCAGCTACGGCCTTTTGTTGATTGTGGATTGCGGCAGCGGCTACCATTTTGTCTTGGGCGGGCTGGATCGGCTGGATACCGCTCCGGGCCAGAAGGTTCTGGCCGGGGAGCCGGTCGGGCAACTCGGCACCGGAGGGCCGGACGGCCGCGGGCGAGCCATGCTGTATCTGGAGCTTCGGCACCATGGGCGGCCGGTGGACCCGCGGGGCTGGTTCTCCGCGAAGGGATAATCCGGAGTGCGGAACGCATGGCCAGGGCTTAACCTGCGCTTCGCTCGGGCTCCGCTATGGTTTAAGGCGGGCGGCCAGGAAGGCCGCAAATTTAGGATCAGGGTGGCCGCATGAAGGGCAGGGTTCGGAAGGCAGGGACGGTGGCGGCGGCATTCGTCGCCGGGGTGGCGATCGGTCCACTGGTCGGCGCCTGGGCGCAGGACAGCAGCCGGGCCGAAACCTACCGACTGCTCAACCTGTTCGGCGACGTGTTCGAGCGGGTGCGCGCCGAGTATGTCGAGCCGATCAACGATCGCGAGGCGATCGAGAACGCGATCAACGGCATGCTGACCGGCCTCGATCCGCACAGCTCCTACCTCAACCAGCGCAACTACCGCGACATGCAGGTGCAGACCCGCGGCGAGTTCGGCGGCCTGGGCATCGAGGTGACGCAGGAGAACGGCTACATCAAGGTCATCTCCCCGATCGACGATACGCCGGCGCAGCGCGCCGGGATCAAGCCGGGCGACCTGATCACCCATCTCAATGGCAAGACCGTCCAGGGCCTCAGCCTGCAGGATGCGGTGGAGCAGATGCGCGGCGAGCGCGGCACCTCCATCAAGCTCACCATCCGCCGCGAAGGCGCCGACCGGCCGCTGGAGATGAGCCTGACCCGTGAGGTCATCCGGCCGCAGGTCGTGCGCTTCCGCCTGGAAGGCAACGATATCGGCTATATCCGCCTGACCTCCTTCAACGAGCGGACCGAATCCGGCCTCCGCAACGCCCTGCAGACGCTGCGCAGCCAAGCGGGCCCTGGCGGGCTGAAGGGCCTGGTGCTGGATCTGCGCAACAATCCGGGCGGGCTGCTGGACCAGGCGGTGCAGGTGACGGACGACTTCCTCGATCAGGGCGAGATCGTCTCCACCCGCGCCCGCCGGCCGGAGGATGCGCAGCGCTGGAACGCCAAGCCCGGCGACATCGCGCAAGGGCTGCCGATGGTGGTGCTGATCAATGGCGGCAGCGCCTCAGCCTCCGAGATCGTGGCCGGCGCCTTGCAGGACCATCGCCGCGCCATCGTCCTCGGCGTGAAGTCCTTCGGCAAGGGCAGCGTGCAGACGGTGATGCCCATCCCGGGCAATGGCGCCATTCGCCTGACCACGGCGCGCTACTACACGCCCTCCGGCCGCTCCATCCAGGCCACCGGTATCGAGCCGGATATCGAGGTGCTGGCCCAGCGGGAGCAGGCGACCGCCGGCATTCCGCGGGAGCGCGAGGCCGATCTGCGCCGCGCCCTGCGCAATGAGGGCGGGGTGCAGCAGCCCTCCGGTGCCGCGATCCCGCCGCTGCAACTGCCGCCAGGCGTGGCCGAGAAGGTATCCCGCCTGCCGGCTGAGGGCGCGCCCGCCTTCGACCCGACCAAGCCGGAGACCGACTTCCAGCTCCAGCAGGCGGTGCAATTGCTCCGCAACCTCGCTGCGGCGCAGGCCGCGACGCGGCGCGCCGCGGCGCGCTGAGGGGACGCCGCCCGGACGCCATGCAGCAGGACGCCTCCGGGCCGGAACCGCAGGCCTACCGCCAGCCGGGACTCCTCCGCGGCTGGCGGATGCTGTTCGGTTTCTGGGCGTTGGTCCTGCTGCTGCTCGGTGGCGGCGTGGGCGTGCTGGCCTGGCTCGGCCCGCCCGAGGCGCCGGCCGCCCTACCCGTAGCCGCGCCGCCGGCTGCGGAGACGGTGGCTGCGGCAGCCCCACCCGCCGCGCCGCTGCCCTCGGCCGAGCCTGCGCCCATGCCGGTCCAGGCCGCGGCCCCGCGGCCAAGCCCGCTACCCACGGCACCGGAGCCGCCGCCGCTGCTCGAGGCCGCCGCCCATGGCCCGGCCCTGGCGGCGCGGCCCATCCCCTCCGCCGATCCCGAATTGCTGGAGCCCGGCCCGCATGGGCCGCTGCCGCGGATCGGGCCACAGGGCCGCACACCGATCCGCGCCTATGGCCGCCCCTTCGACCGGCAGGATGCGCGGCCGCGCATCGGGCTGATCGTTGGCGGGCTCGGCATGAATGCGGCGGTGACGGAGGAGGCGATCCGCCGCCTGCCCGGCGGCGTGACCCTGGCCTTCAGCCCCTATGCGCCGCGCCTCGACCTGCTGCTGGACCAGGCGCGGGCCAAGGGGATGGAATTCCTGGTGGCCCTGCCGCTGGAGCCGGCCGGCTACCCGACCCTGAACAATGCCGGCGACCGCTCCCTGCTGACCGGCCTGCCGCCGGCCGAGAATGCGGACCGGCTGGACTGGGCGCTCTCCCGCTTCACCGGCTATGTCGGCGCCATCGGCGCGCTCGGGCCGATGCGCGGCGAGCGCTTCGCCGCCCTGCCGGTGAGCATCGGCGCGGTGCAGGAGGCGCTGTATCGCCGCGGCCTGCTCTATGTCGATCCGCGCCCCGGCGAGCACGGCCCGGCCCGCGCCTGGGGCCGCACCGCCGACATCGTGGTGGATGAGCCGGCGACCCGCGGCGAGATCGAGCGCAAGCTGGAGGCGCTGGAGCGCCTGGCCCGGGAGCGCGGCACGGGGGGCGCGGTCGGCTATGCCGGGGAGGCCTCCTGGGTGCTGGTGGACCGCATCGCCGCCTGGGCCGGCAGCCTGGAGAGCCGCGGGCTTGTGCTGGCGCCTATCTCCGCCATGATCCGTCGGCCGGAGGCGAGTGCCGAGGCCGCGGCGCAGCCGGTGCGCCGCGCTGCGCCCTGAGCAGGGATTCCGCATGACCGATCTGCCCTACCGCGACAATGTCGGCGCGGTGCTGTTCAATCGTGACGGGCTGGTGCTGGTGGCCCGCCGGGCCGACCTGCCGAATGCCGAGGGCGCGGCGGGTGGCTGGCAATTGCCGCAAGGCGGGATGGATCCGGGCGAGGATCCGCGCCTTGCCGTGTTCCGGGAACTCGAGGAGGAGATCGGCACCGCCCGCGCCGAGATCCTGGCCGAGCATCCGGAATGGCTGAGCTACGACCTGCCGCCGGAACTGATCGGCAAGGCGCTGGGCGGCAAATACCGGGGCCAGCGGCAACGCTGGTTCGCCCTGCGCTTCCTGGGCGAGGATAGCGACATCCGCCTGGACCTGGACCCGCATCCGGAATTCGATGCCTGGCGCTGGACTCCGCTTGCGACCCTCCCGGAGCTGGCGGTGACCTTCAAGCGGCCGATCTATGAGGTGCTGGCGCGGGATTTCGCGCCCTATGCCAAGCCCCTGAGGCCGTAAGCCCGCCATTGCCCTGCGGCCCATTCCGCCCCCATTTTCCGGCCCCGGCGAAGAGGGGGAGAATCGGGCAGATGTTCACCTGGACAGTGCGGCAGCCGCAGGACGGCATTGTCATCGCGCCCGATGAGCGCCTGCCCTGGCCGCAGACCGTCGTGCTCGGCCTGCAGCATGTGGTCGCCATGTTCGGCGCCACCGTCCTCGCGCCCATCCTGATGGGCTTCGACCCCAATATGGCGATCCTGATGAGCGGCATCGGCACGCTCATCTTCTTCGCCGTGACCGGCGGACGGGTGCCGAGCTATCTCGGCTCCTCCTTCGCCTTCATCGCGGTGGTTATTGCCGCCACCGGCTATGCGGGGCAGGGGCCCAATGCGAATCTCGGCCTGGCGCTCGGCGGCATCATCGCCTGCGGCGCCGCCTATTCGCTGATCGGCCTGCTGGTCATGGCCGCCGGCACCGGCTGGATCGAGCGGCTGATGCCGCCCGTCGTCACCGGAGCCGTGGTCGCCGTCATCGGCCTGAACCTCGCCGCCATCCCGGTGAAGAACATGGCGCCGACCGGCTTCGATGCCTGGATGCAGGCGCTGACCATCCTTTGCGTCGCCGGCATTGCCGTCTGGACGCGCGGGCTGGTGCAGCGGCTGCTGATCCTGGCCGGGCTGCTGCTGGCGACGCTGCTCTATGCCGTGCTGACCAACGGGCTCGGGCTGGGGCGGCCGCTGGATCTCTCGGCGGTGGCGGCGGCGCCCTGGTTCGGCATGCCGCGCTTCGCCGCGCCGGTCTTCGACAGCCGGGCCATGCTGCTGATCGCCCCGGTGGCGATCGTGCTGGTGGCGGAGAATCTCGGCCATCTGAAGGCGGTCAGCGCCATGTCGGGACGGAACATGGATCCCTATATGGGCCGGGCCTTCCTGGGCGACGGCATCGCCACCATGGTCGCCGGTGCGGCGGGCGGCACGGGCGTGACCACCTATGCCGAGAATATCGGCGTCATGGCGGCAACGCGCATCTACTCCACGGCGCTTTTCGTGGTGGCGGCGCTGGTGGCCGTGTTCCTGGGCTTCTCGCCGAAATTCGGGGCGCTGATCCAGGCCATCCCGCTGCCGGTGATGGGCGGCGTCAGCATCGTGGTCTTCGGGTTGATCGCGGTGGCGGGGGCGCGGATCTGGGTGGACAACCAGGTGGACTTCTCGGTGCCGGGCAACCTGATCGTCGCGGCGGTCACGCTGATCCTGGGCACGGGGGACTTCACCCTGCGCTTCGGTGACTTCGCCCTCGGCGGGATCGGCACGGCGACCTTTGGTGCGATCCTGCTGCATGCGCTGTTCGGCGGGCGGCGCCGGGAAGGGCGCTGACCCGCCC
>CALGVL010000017.1 GCA_937930165.1 uncultured Acetobacteraceae bacterium | reverse complement strand
CCTGCCTGTCGGCCCGTCCCATCACTCCGGCAACCGGGCCAGAGTGCCCAAGGCAGCGCGGGGCCTGGTCTGCCGATTTCATGCGCCCGCCATCCGCGACGCCCCCTTGCCTAGCCCTGTCCCGCGGCCGGGACCATATCTCCCAGGACGCGACCCGCACGGCACACAGGCACGGAGATCGCAAGCGCATGAAGATCAATGTCGAGATCGAATGCACCCCGGAGGAGGCACGCCGCTTCTTCGGCCTTCCCGACCTGCGCCCGATGCAGGATGCGGTCCTGGCGAAGCTCCAGGAGCAAATGCTGGATGCCGTGAGCACCGCCTCGCCGGAGGCGCTGCTGAAGGCATGGATGCCGCTGGTGCCGCAGACGCCGGAGCAAATGCAACAGGCGATGACGGCCCTGTTCCGCGCCTTCACTCCGGGTGGCGGCACCGCCGGCAAGCCCGGCCAGGACTGAATCCGGCTGGTGGCGAGGCTTTCCCCCGGCAGCCCGGCCCGCCGGAAGGCACGCGTCGCCCGCCCCCGGCACCTGGGGTTGCGCCCGAGCCTCGCCGCCTCGGTCCTGCTGCATCTGGGCTTCCTGGCGCTCGCGCTGCTGGCGGCGCTGCACCGCCCGAAGCCGCCGGAACCGCTGCCGCCACCTGCCTACGCCGTCTATTACGAATCCGGCGCTCCGGACCGCCCGGCCGAGCCGGACATCCAACCCGAGCCGACCCCAGCCGAGCCCGCGCCTCCCCCCGCGCCCGAGCCGGTCCCGCTTCCAGCGGAGCCACCTACACCGCCCGCCGCCCCGCCCCAGGCCGCTCCGCTGCCCCTGCCCCCGCCCACGCCCCCACCGCAGGAGCAGTCGGAGGAAGGCCCGCAGACCCATGCCGCCCTGCCCAGCCCACCGCGTCCGCCCCCGCCGCGGCCTGCCCCGCCGCGGCCTGCCCCGCCGCAGCGCCTGCCGGGCCTCTACCTTCCGGAGGGGCTGCGCATGGCCCCCGCTCCGCCGCGCCAGGCCGTGCCGCCCCGGCCGGATGCCGCGCCGTCCCTCGATCTCAGCCTGGGCCGCCTGCCATCCATCGGCCGCGCCTCGCCGGAGCCGGAGGCGGAGGTGCGCGGTGCCAAGGTGGGGCCGGACTGGCGCAACGCCTTCCGGCGCTGGCTCGAGGAGCACAAGCGCTATCCGGAGGCGGCGGTCCTTCTCGGCCAGGAGGGCACCACGCGCATCGAGCTGATCGTGGATCCGGATGGCCGGGTGCGCAGCATGCGGTTGCTGCGGCGTTCCGGCTCCGCCTGGCTGGATGCGGGAACCTTGTCGCTCTTCCGCGGCGCCAACCTGCCGCCCTTCCCGCCGGGTGCCGATCCCTCGGGCGTCATCGTGGACCTGACGATCCATTACGTCCTGATCCGGTGATCTGGCGCGGTCTTGGACGATTGGCAGCTCGAATGACGGCGGGCCGGCGGAGGGCGAAGCCGGCACGGCGCGCCGGCATCGGAAGCGGCCCCTGCCCGCCCCGGCATCTCCTGTCGCCTTCCGCCGGAGCGTGAGAATGAAGCCTGTGCCATGCTGGGCGCTGGAACGCACCGCCGGATGGTACCGACGACGGCGGCCGCAACCGGCGTGAAGGGCGAACCGACATCCCAGGACAAGGAGGAAGCGTGATGAACCAGGCCCACACCACCTATACCGATGCCAACCTGACCCAGGCCGTTCTGGACCGCATCCGCCCGGATTGCGACCCGCGCATTGCGCAGATCATGACTGCCCTGATCCGCCACACGCATGATTTCGTGCGGGAGGTGAAGCTGACCCCGGAGGAGTGGGGCCAGGGCGTCGCTTTCCTGACCGAGCTCGGCAAATGGTGCGACGACAAGCGGCAGGAGGTGATCCTGCTCTCCGACGTGCTGGGCGTGACCATGCTGGTGGACGCCATCGCCCATGCCACGAAGCAGAACGTGACCGAGACCACCGTGCTCGGCCCCTTCCACCGGGAGAATCCGCCTGTGTTGCCGGACGGCGCCGACATCGCCCCCGGCATTCAGGGCGAACCCCTGGATGTGGAGGTGCGCATCGCCGATACCGAAGGCCGGCCGATCGAGGGCGCGCAGGTGGATGTCTGGCACGCCTCGCCGGATGGATATTACGACAGCCAGATCGGCGATGGCGAGCAGCACACCATGCGTGCCCGCCTGCGCAGCGGCGCGGACGGGATGGTGCGCTTCTCCACCATCGCGCCCTCCAGCTATCCAGTGCCGCATGACGGGCCGGTGGGGCGGATGCTCGGCGCCATGGGCCGCGGCCCCATGCGGCCGGCGCATGTGCATTTCTGGATCAAGGCGGACGGCTATCGCGACCTCATCACCCATGTCTTCCCCGAGGGCGACCCCTACCTGCAGGAGGATGCGGTCTTCGGCGTGAAGGCATCGCTGATCGCGGATTTCGCCGCGGCGCGGAAGCGCGGCGAGACGGACCGCCTGCGGCTGGAATACGAATTCCGCCTGCCGCGCCAGGCAAAGGCGACGGCATAGGAGCCGGCGCACCGCATCCCCATGCCCTGCACGGAGCCGGCCTGGTGGCGGAACGAGGCCAGCCGGATGAAGCCTCGCCTCGGGGACCTCCCGGCCCTGCGCACCTTGCCGGAGGCGCGACCCAGGGCGGCGGGGCAATGCGCGGCTTGAGTCGCCTGCGAACCCGCCCCCGTCCGAACCGTTCCAGCACCTCGACCTACCAAGGCGCTGGACCAAGATCATGGTGCAGTGCAATATATCGCATTTCTGGAGAGTTCATTGCCCATGACCCTGGTTCGCCCTTCCCCTGGCCGCGAATTCCTCAGCCGCGGTACCGAGGCAATGAGCCGGGCCATGGGAGCCCTGACGCCGCCCGCAACCATGCCCACCCCCCTGAACCCTGCCACCGTCCTGCAGGATGCGGCCGAATACGTCCTGGATGCCAGCCAACGCGCCATCCTGTTCTGGGACACGATGCGCCAGGCCGGGAACAGCTTCGTCGAGCATGAGGAGCAAGGCTGCCCCCCGGTCCTGATCTTCGACTGGGAGATGGTGGTGGACGGGCGCGAATTGCCCCGCCCCTGCAACTACGCCCTGGTCCGCATCAAGGTGCCGGAGGGCGCGCCGCCCACCGATCCGAAGCTGCGCCCCTTCGTCATCATCGACCCGCGCGCCGGCCACGGCGCCGGCATCGGTGGCTTCAAGAGCGACAGCCAGGTCGGCATCGCCCTGCGCCGGGGCCACCCTGTCTATTTTGTCATCTTCTTCCGCGATCCGGAGCCGGGGCAGACCATCCTCGACATCACCCAGGCCGAGGGCGTGTTCCTCCGCCGCGTGCATGAACTACACCCTGACGCGCCGAAGCCGGTCGTCATCGGCAACTGCCAGGGCGGTTGGGCGGTGATGATGCTCGGCGCTTCCCAGCCCGAACTGACCGGCGCCCTGGTGCTGAACGGCGCCCCCCTCTCCTATTGGGCCGGCGAGCGCGGCAAGAACCCGATGCGCTATCTCGGCGGCCTGGCCGGCGGCTCCTGGCCCGCGGCGCTGCTGGCCGATCTCGGCAACGGCCGCTTCGACGGCGCCAACCTGGTGCTGAATTTCGAGAGCCTGTCCCCAGGCAACACCTGGTTCCGCAAGTATTTCAACCTTTACGAAAAGGTGGATACCGAAGCCCCGCGCTTCCTGGAATTCGAGCGCTGGTGGGGCGGCTACTTCCTGATGAACCGGGAGGAGATCCGCTGGATCGTCGAGAACCTGTTCATCGGCGACCGCTTCGCCCGCGGCGAGATCAGCGCCGGCGGCGGCGCCACCTTCAACATGCGCGCGG
>CALGVL010000016.1 GCA_937930165.1 uncultured Acetobacteraceae bacterium | reverse complement strand
TTCCTCAGGAGACCGCGCCACTGCTGCTGGCGGTGATCGGTTCCTATATCTGCTACCTCTATGGCCGGTATCGGCACCGGCGGCTCGGGAGTACCGCATTGTGAAAGCGCGTGTGACGGTGATGCCCAAGGCGGGCGTGCTGGATCCGCAGGGCAAGGCGATCGGCCATGCGCTGGAAACCCTTGGCTTCGCCGGCGTCGGCGAGGTTCGGGCCGGCAAGGTGATCGAACTGGAACTGGCCGAGACCGATCCGGCCAGGGCGAAGCAGGCCGTTGAGGAAATGGCGCGCAAGCTGCTGGCCAATACGGTCATCGAGAGCTTCCGGGTGGAGATCGCCTGAATTGATTAAGGCCTCCCTCCTCATCATGGCGGTGCTGACGGTGCTGATCAGCATCGGCCTGCGCTGGCGGGAGGAGCGGCTGGCGGCGCTGCGCCCGGCGAAGGGGCCGCGCCCTGGCTGGATCGCGGCGCAGAAGCGCAAGGCGAATCGCTGGGTCACCGCCGCGATGCTGGCGGCGATCACGACGCTGGCGGTCCTCGGCGGGCTGCACTGGCTTCGCGTCTTGCAAGGATAAGTATGATGCGCGCAGGAATCGTCATCTTCCCCGGCACCAACCGGGAGCGCGACATCGCGCTGGCGCTGCGGCAAGTGACCGGGCGCAAGCCGGACGTGCTGTGGCACCGGGACACGGAATTGCCGCAGGGCATGGACCTCGTGGTGCTGGCCGGCGGCTTCTCCTATGGCGACTATCTCCGCTGCGGTGCCATGGCGGCGCAATCGCCGATCATGCGGGCGGTGAAGGAATTCGCCGCGAAGGGCGGGCATGTGCTTGGCGTCTGCAACGGCTTCCAGATCCTCTGCGAGGCCGGGATGCTGCCGGGCGCGCTGCTGCGCAACGCCTCCCTGCGCTTCCTCTCCATGGATTGCCACATGCGGGTGGAGCGGGCGGATACGCCCTTCACCAACCGCTTCCAGCGCGGCCAGGTCTTCCGCGCCACCATGGCACATGGCGACGGCAACTACTTCGCCGATGACGCCACGCTGGACCGGCTGGAGGGCGAAGGACTGGTGGCGCTGCGCTACACCACACCTGCGGGCGAAGTGACCGCGGCCGCCAACCGCAATGGCAGCGCGCGCAACATCGCCGGCATCTACTCCCCCAATCTCCGCATCCTCGGCCTGATGCCGCATCCGGAGAACCAGGTGGACCCGCTGATCGACGGCACCGACGGCCTGCCTCTCTTCGAGAGCCTGGCCGCGAGCTTCGCCACGGCCTGAACGAGACATGACCGACACCCCCACACCGCTCGCCCCCGAACGCGCGAAGCAGCTTGCCGCCGAATACGGGCTGAAGCCGGACGAGTATGACCGCGTGCTGGCCATCCTCGGCCGCACGCCCTCGCAGACGGAACTCGGCCTGTTCAGCGTGATGTGGTCGGAGCATTGCTCCTACAAGTCGTCCCGCGTCTGGCTGCGGGAGCTGCCGACCAAGGCGCCCTGGGTCATCCAGGGGCCGGGCGAGAATGCCGGCGTCATCGATATCGGCGATGGGCTGGCCGCCGTCTTCAAGATGGAGAGCCACAACCACCCGAGCTTCATCGAGCCCTATCAGGGCGCGGCGACGGGCGTCGGCGGCATCCTCCGCGATGTCTTCACCATGGGCGCGCGGCCCATCGCCAACCTGAACGCGCTGCGCTTCGGCATGCCGGACGCGCCGCGGATGAAGCAGATCATTGACGGCGTGGTGCGCGGCATCGGCGGCTACGGCAATTGCGTCGGCGTGCCGACCGTGGGCGGCGAGGTGAATTTCCACCCGGCCTATAACGGCAACCCGCTGGTCAACGCCATGACCGTGGGCATCGCCCCGGCCGACCGCATCTTCTATGCGAAGGCCACCGGCGTCGGGAATCCGGTGGTCTATGTCGGCAGCAAGACCGGGCGCGACGGCATCCATGGCGCCACCATGGCCAGCGCCGAATTCAGCGCCGACAGCGAGGAGAAGCGCCCCACCGTGCAGATCGGCGACCCCTTCGCCGAGAAGCTGCTGATCGAGGCCTGCATGGAGCTGATGGAGACGGACGCCATCGTCGCCATCCAGGACATGGGCGCGGCGGGCCTGACCAGCAGCAGCGTGGAGATGGCCGGCAAGGGCGGCATGGGGATCGAGCTGATCCTCGACCATGTGCCGCAGCGCGAGGCGGGCATGACCGCCTATGAGATGATGCTCTCCGAAAGCCAGGAGCGCATGCTGATGATCCTGAAGCCCGGCCGGGAGGCCGAGGCGGAACGGATCTTCCGCAAATGGGAGCTGGACTTCGCCGTCATCGGCCATCTGACCGATACCGGCCGCATCGTGGTGCGCCACAGGGGGCAGGTGGAGGCCGACATCCCCCTGGCGCCGCTGGAATCCGAGGCGCCGCTCTACCGCCGGCCGACTGCGGAGACGCCGAAGCAGCCGGTGCTGGATGCCGCCTCCATCCCCGATCCGGTGGGAATCGAGGCGGCGTTGCTGAAGCTGGTCGCCTGCCCGGATCTCTGCTCCCGCCGCTGGATCTGGGACCAATATGACAGCATGGTCGGCGGCCAGACCGCGAAGCGCCCCGGGGCGGCGGATGCCGCCGTGGTGCGGATCGAGGATCACCGCCGCGCCCTGGCCCTGACCACGGATTGCACGCCGCGCTACTGCCAGGCGGATCCCGAGGAAGGCGGCAAGCAGGCGGTGGCGGAAGCCTGGCGCAACATCACAGCGACCGGCGCCAAGCCGCTCGCCATCACCGACAACATGAATTTCGGCAATCCCGAGAAGCCGGAGATCATGGGGCAATTCGCCGGCGCCGTGCGCGGCATGGCGGCTGCCTGCACCGCGCTCGACTTCCCGGTCGTGAGCGGCAACGTCTCCCTCTACAACGAGACGGAGGGCACCGCGATCCTGCCCACCCCCGCCATCGGCGGCGTCGGGGTGCTGGAGGATGTGGCGCAGGCGGTGGGCCTCGCCCTGCCCCCGGGCCTTGACCTTATCGTGATCGGAGAGACCCGCGGCTGGCTCGGCCAGAGCCTCTGGTTGCGCGAGATCGCGGGGCGGGAGGAAGGCGCGCCACCCCCCGTGGACCTGGCCGCGGAGCGCCGCAACGGCGATTTCGTCCGGGCGCAGATCCTCTCCGGCGCCGTCCGGGCCTGCCACGACTGCTCCGACGGCGGGCTGCTGGTCGCGGTAGCGGAGATGGCCATGGCCGGCGGCACCGGCGTCAGCCTGCTGCCCCCGCCCGCCGGCATCCCCGCCCATGCCTTCTGGTTCGGCGAGGACCAGTCCCGCTATGTCCTGGCCGTCAGCGACGCCTCGGCTGTCCTCCAGGCTGCACAGCAAGCCGGTGTCCCGGCCGCCCGGCTCGGCAAGTCCGGCGGCGGGGACTTGGTTCTGCCCGATGGGCGGTCCCTCTCCGTCGGAAGCCTGCGG
>CALGVL010000015.1 GCA_937930165.1 uncultured Acetobacteraceae bacterium | reverse complement strand
TGTGCTCTTCCGATCTCCGGCCCGTTGACCGGCTTCCAGACCTTCCAGGATCTCGGCCACGTTGCCGCGGCGCTGCCCGACCCGAACGAACTTCTGCTCCACGACGAGCGACGGCTCACCGCCTTCGTTCTCGACCTCGTTGATGACGAATACGGTATCGCCGTAAAGGCTGAACGAGATGGCGGTCTGCGGCACCGTCAGAACGTCCGGCCGCTCCGGCAGCACGACCGCGACCCGGGCAAAAACGCCCGGCCTGAGGGCGCCGTCCGGATTGTCCAAGGTCGCGCGGATCGAGAGCGTGCGGCTGGTGGCGCTGAGCCTGGGGTCGATGCCGGTGATCTCGCCCGAGAAGGTGCGGCCGGGATAGGCGTCGATCTCGAGCTCGACCTTTTGGCCGAGCTGGACCTTGCCGATATGCGCTTCCGGAAGGCTGAAGTCGACATGGACACGGTCGAGGCGCTGCAGGGTGACGAGCGGCGTACCCGCCGTCACGAACTGCCCCTGGTTGACCCTCTCGATGCCGACGATGCCATCGAAGGGAGCTTCGATGCTCTTCTGGTCGATGATCGCCCGCGTCTGTTCCAGCTGGGCCCTCGTCTGGTCCACCTGCGCAACCGCCTCGTCATAGGAGGCATCGGCGGCATTGCCGCGGCTGCGCAGGGTCGAGACCCTTTCCAGCGTCCGCTGGGCGAGGCGAAGCTGGGCCTCGTAGAGGGCGATGTTCGCCTGCTCGACGGCGTCATCGAGCTGGATCAGGAGTTGCCCCGCCTCGACCGAATCGTTCGGCTTGAAAGTGATCGACTTGACGATGCCGGCGACCTGAGGCGCCAGCTCCACCCCCTCGACGGCCTGGATGGTGCCGATGGCCCGCAGATAATCGGGCCAGGTCTGGCGCGTGACCCCGGCGCTGCTGGCCCCCGAGGAAGCCTAGAGGGCGGCCCGACGCCGGAACGATCCTCGCGCCGCGCCGCTGCTTCGGTTGCGCCGGGCCCGCCCATGGGCTAATCCCGCCCCCGCGCCGGCACCCCTGGAGGCCGGCGCGCCTGTTTCCGGCCTGACGCGACCAATCCGGGCCGCCTTGGCCGGGCCGGGCCATCCCAAAGAAGCGGAGCACGACCATGGTCGAGACCATCCGGATCGAGGCCGAGTCGCGCGAGCGGGCCGGTAAGGGGGCGGCGCGCGCGACCCGGAGGCAGGGGCTCGTCCCCGCCGTCATCTACGGCGCGAAGCAGGAGGCGACGCTGATCGCCCTGGACCCGCGCGACGTGATGAAGGAATTGCAGAAGGGCGGCTGGCAGAGCCAGCTCTACGAGGTTGCGGTGAAGGGTGGCAGCACCGTGCGCACGCTGATGCGCGACGTGCAGTTCCATCCCGTCACCGACCGGCCGCTGCATGTCGATTTCCAGCGCCTGGCGCCGGGGCAGCACATCCGCGTCCGCGTGCCGGTGCAGTTCCTGAACGAGGGCACCTGCCCGGGCATCAAGGCCGGCGGCGTGCTGAACGTCGTGCGCCGCGAGCTTGAGGTCTATGCCGATCCGGACAATGTGCCGGCGGCCTTCGAGATCGACCTGGCCGAAGCCGGCATCGGCGACAGCCTGCGCTGGTCCGCGGTGAAGGACAAGTTCGGCACCAAGGCGGTGATCACCCGCGACTTCGTGGTCGCCACTATCGCCCCGCCGACGGTTGCCGAGGAATCCGCAGCCGCTCCGTCGCAGCCGACGCCGCCGGATGCGACGAAGCAGAAGGCCGCTGCCCCGGCCAAGAAGAAGTAAGGCCGCAACGAGGAGCCTGCCGTGCTGCTCTGGGTCGGCCTGGGCAATCCGGGCACGGAGCATGCCCGGCAGCGCCACAATATCGGCTTCATGGCGATCGATGCCATCGCGCGCCGCCACGGGTTCAGCCCGTGGCGGAAGCGTTTCAAGGGCGAGATCGCCGAAGGAAACATCGCCGGCGTGAAGGTGCTGGCGCTGAAGCCGCAGACCTATATGAACGCTTCGGGGGAGGCGGTGCAGCCCGCTGCGGCCTTCCACAAGATCCCGCCCGGCGACATCTGGGCCTTCCATGACGAGTTGGACCTCGCCCCCGGCAAGGTGCGGGTGAAGCGCGGTGGCGGCACCGCGGGGCATAACGGGCTGCGCGACATGCAGCGGGTGCTCGGCACGCCGGATTTCTGGCGCGTGCGCCTCGGCATCGGCCATCCGGGCATGAAGGAGAAGGTGACCGGCCATGTGCTGGGCAATTTCGCCAAGGCGGACCAGCCCTGGGTCGAGGCACTGCTGGATGCCGTGGCGGATGCAGCGCCGCTGCTGGCGCAGGGCAAGCCCGAGGAATTCATGACCCGCGTGGCCTTGCTGACGCAGGAGACGCGCTGATGGAAGACGCGACGGAAGCCGATTTCGCCGCCGGCATGGGCGGGCCCGGCCCGGAGGATTTCGCCAATGGCGCCGCCGCCCTGGCCTCCGGCCTGGTGCGGGAGGCGCAGGCCCTGGCTCAGACCGCCGCAGCATTGCGCTCCGCTGTCGCCGTGGTGCCGGGCGATCCTTCCGGCGGACCGCTTTCCGACGTCAGGCGGCAGCGCGCGGCCCTTCAGGCGGCAGGGGAAGCCGCGCTGCGGGCCGCCCTGCTGCTGGAAGCGTCGGAGATCCTGGGCGGAGAGGGCACTGCCGAAGCATGGGCGGAGCGCATCGCCACGGCGGCGCGCCGCGCCGGGCTGCTGCCTGCCAGCCTCGCCGCGCCGCTGCGCGCTGCCTCTCTCTCGCTCGACACCGATGACGGGGCGGCGCGCATCGCTGCCACCGTTCTCGCGCAACAGCTCGCCGGGCTGCTGCGCGGCTGAATTTCAGGAGGCTTCCTTGGGCTTCAATTGCGGCATCGTCGGCCTGCCGAATGTGGGCAAGTCCACGCTCTTCAATGCGCTGACCCAGACTGCGGCGGCGCAGGCGGCCAATTACCCCTTCTGCACCATCGAGCCGAATGTCGGCCGCGTCGCGGTGCCCGATCCGCGCCTCGACATGCTGACGCGCATCGGCAAGAGTCAGAAAACCGTCCCCACCAGCCTGGAATTCGTGGACATCGCCGGGCTGGTCCGAGGCGCCTCCCGCGGCGAGGGGCTGGGCAACCAATTCCTGGCCAATATCCGGGAGGTGGACGCGATCATCCACGTCCTGCGCTGCTTCGAGGATCCCGACGTCACCCATGTAGAGGGCAGCGTCGATCCGGTGCGCGATGCCGAGACGGTCGAGACCGAGCTGATGCTGGCCGACCTGGAAAGCCTGGAGAAGCGCCAGCAGGGCCTGGTGAAGCGCGCCCGCGGCGGCGACAAGGAGTCCCAGGCGCAGCTTGCGCTGATCGAACCGATCATCGCCGCGCTGCAGGCCGGCAGGCCCGCCCGCACCGCCGTGCCGAAGGGCGAGGAGGAAGCGGCGCGCCGGTTGCAGCTGCTGACGACCAAGCCGGTCCTCTATGTCTGCAATGTGGAGGAGGCCTCCGCCGCCACCGGCAATGCCTACAGCGCCCGGGTCTTCGAGCGTGCGCAGGCGGAAGGCGCGCGGGCGGTCGTGGTCTCGGCGGCGATCGAGGCCGAGATCAGCCAGATGCCGCAGGAGGACCGCGGCGACTTCCTGGCCAGCCTCGGCCTGGAGGATAGCGGCCTGGATCGCATCATCCGCGCCGGTTACGACCTGCTCGGCCTCATTACCTACTTCACCGTGGGGCCGAAGGAGGCGCGCGCCTGGACCATCACCAGGGGCACCAAGGCGCCCCAGGCGGCCGGCGTGATCCATGGCGATTTCGAGCGCGGCTTCATCGCCGCCGAATGCATCGCCTATGACGACTATGTCGCGCTGGGCGGCGAGCAGGGCGCCAAGGAAGCCGGCAAGATGCGGGTGGAAGGCAAGGAATACGTCGTGAAGGACGGCGACATCCTGCTGTTCCGCTTCAACGTGTAGCTTTCCCGCCGGGCATACCCGGATGATCGGCCACCGCCGCGACCATCCGGGGCGTGTCCGTCCAGGGGTGCGGCGGTGGGTTTCTGGAGACCCGTGGCAGCTGCTGCCTGCCGGCGTCCGGGCGCTCCGCTTCCGGCCTATGCCATCCGTGCTGCGGTCAGCAGGCGCTGCTCCAGGTCCGGGTCGGCCTGGGCTGCCGTGATGACCTCGTCATAGCGATCGATGGAGAGGCCCTGCTCGTCGAGTGCCTGGAGAGCGGCATTTTCCGCGTGCAGGGACACCTCCTGTCGCTCGGTTTCCGTCGCTGCCGATGCCAGGCGCTCAGTATAGACCTCCCTGATTTCCACCATCTGGCGGAGGGCCTTGCCGACCTTCGAGATGGTTTCGTCGTCAGGGATGCCGATGCCCGGCATGTCGCGCCCCGGGCCGGTGCCGTCATGTGATTTCGCCATGATATCTCCTGTCCGCTGCCATGGGAGTGTGCCGTCCCGTCCAGGGGCAAGGGCGCCCCGCCCCTGGATGGCTGGGCCCTATCGAGGCGCCTGCGCGGCCGCCAGCACGCGCTGCTTCAGGTTCTCGTCGAGCTGGGTCAACTGGATGACCCGGTTGTATTCGTCGACCGACAAGCCCTGGTTGTTGATCGCCTGGACTGCGGCTTGGCTTGCCCGCTCCACCAGGCTTTGCCGCTGTTCCGGCGACGGAGCCTCCTGGATGCGCTGCGAGAGTTCCTGCTGGATGCCAGCCACCTGCCGCAGCGCCGCTCCGGTCTTCTGGACGGTGGCATCGGAAACCTGGGCACTCGCTCCGCCGGTGCCTGGTGGTGCGCCGGCTGCGCCAGGTGATGTGCCGCTTCCGCTCCGCGCCTGCTGTGCCGCGACCGGCCAGGACACGGCCGCCGCCAGCATGGTGGCCAGCAGGAGCGTGGTCTTGAAGCTGGTCATTGATCCCTCCGATTCATACCGGCCGAAGCCAACATTCGGGGCCGAACGACCGGGAATGGAGGTGGTTCACCGCCTCAGGCGAATCTTTTGTCTTTTGTCATACCGCCAACGCCGCTTCCCTTCACCCGCAGCGCATCGAGGCAGCCGGGCCACTGCGGCACAGGCTGCCTCCCTGCCGGTGGGAGCGAAAGATCGGAAGGCGATCCCTCAGTGCCGCTTCGTCATGTTCACGGCATAGGAGCAGAGGCCGTTCCGGTACTCCCCGAGGAAGCCGGTCCTGGTGAAGACGCCGGAGGTGGCGATGGTCCGGTCGATCATGCCGGTCATGCGGACCGAGCCGTCCCGTCCCACCGTGCCGGTCTGGGTCTGCTGCACCCGCGGGTTCAGCATGAAGGTCGCGCGGCCGTTCTGGACGACGATCTCCCGCTCCTCCGGCGGGGCGGGCGGGCAGGTGCGGGTGCGGTCCGGGTTCAATTCCATCTTACCGGCATAGCGGCCGTCGAATTCCGTGACCGGCCCGGCCGGCGCGCGGGGCGGCGGGCTGGCGGCAGGGGTGCCCGTGTTGGCCGTGGCCGGGGGC
>CALGVL010000014.1 GCA_937930165.1 uncultured Acetobacteraceae bacterium | reverse complement strand
GCCAGCAGCGCCGGCCGGAGGGGAGCCAGGCCCCGGCCCAGGCGGCGGGAAGCTCGGTCTTCTATGGCCCGCCTGTGCCGCCCGAATTGCGCCAGCCGCGCGGCCCCCGGCCGGAGCAGGGCCCGCGCCATGGCGGCAAGCCCTGGCAGGGCAAGGGGCAGCATCGCCAGAACGGCGGCGCCCGCCAGGGCGGGGAGGAGCAGCGGCAGATGCGCGGCCCGCGCCCGCCGGAGCAGGAAGGCGGCCAGCGCCAGCGCGGCCCGCAGCCGGGGCGCGACCGCCAGGGCAAACCCGCGGAGCCGCGGATCAACCCCGATTCGCCCTTCGCCATCCTGGCGCAGCTCAAGCTCCGCTGAGACGTGGCCGAGACCGAGGACCGGGACTGGCAGCGGCTCGATAAGTGGCTCTGGTGCGCGCGGGTGGCCAAGACCCGCGGCGCCTGCGCCCGGCTGGTGGAGCAGGGCGGCTTCCGCATCAATCGCCAGCCGACCGACAAGCCGCATGCGCGGCTCCGGCCCGGCGATGTGCTGACCTTCGCGCTCGGTTCCCCGGAACGGGGCGTGGTGCGGATCTGGCGGGTGCTGGCGCTGGGAGACCGGCGCGGCCCGGCCAGCGAGGCGCGGACATTGTATGAGGATCTCTCGGCCCCGGCCCCGCCGGCCGGCGAGAGCGCCTGATCCGCGATCGCCCCTGCGCAGGGTAGGGCTGCCGCCGTCACCAGCCGCTTGCCAGCGGCCCGGCGGCGGTCCATCTCTCGCCCGCCGGACGGTTCAGGCGCCATGACAGGGCGTGCCGAGCCCCGGACCTCGCGCAATGCGCGTTCCGATATTCGTCGTGCGGAGGCACGCTTGACTTACGTCGTTCTCGAGAACTGCATCAAGTGCAAGTACATGGACTGCGTGGAGGTCTGTCCGGTGGACTGCTTCTACGTCGGCGAGAACATGCTGGTGATTCATCCCGATGAGTGCATCGATTGCGGGGTGTGCGAGCCGGAATGCCCCGCCGAGGCAATCGTGCCGGACAGCGACGACCGCGCCGCGGACTGGGCGGAGCTGAACCGGACCTATGCCGGGCAATGGCCGAACATCACCCGCAAGGGTGAGCCGCCGGCCGATGCGGATGAGTGGAAGGACCGGCCCGGTAAGCGGGAGCTGTTCAGCCCCAATCCCGGCAAGCCCTGATTCGCCGCCGAACCGGCCCTGGGCGCGCCGCGAGCCTGGCCATGCGGCGCGCACATCCCTGGGGTGATGACTCCAGAAGCTGGAAATGCTATCGTTTCAAGACGATGGCATGGCTGGTCAATCCTGGCGGGCGGCTCCCGCGACACCATATGTCGCGAAGTGAGTTCGGTTGCCCGCGGTGAACCGGTTCCGGCCCGTGTCGATGCAATGTCCTGGCTGTGACCGGCGGGGCTTGTCCCTGGCGTCAACCCGCGAGCGGCGCCCGTCGCAGGAGAGTCGTCCGGTATGAAGGCACCCGTCCGCGCCAAGGGATCGAGCAAGCGCCCCGCCTCTGGAAGCGGGGCTGGCAAGTCCAGCCGCCCGGCTGCGCAGGCGAAACAGGTCGCATCTCCGCGCCGCAGCGCCGCCCCGGCCAAGGCCAAGCCCGCGGCCCGGCAGGCCAGCGCCGCCACCAAAGCGCCGGGGCCGGCGCCGCGCAAGAAGGCAGCCGTCACGCCGGCGAAGGCCGCCGCCAAGCCCGCGCCAGAGACGAAGAAGCCGGCCCCGGCCAAGCCCGCCGCCAAGCCGGCCCCCAAGGCGAGTCCCGGCCGTCAGGCCGCCGCCAAGGCCCCGCCGAGAAGCGAGGCCGGCACCTCTGCCCGGGCGCCGGCGGCCGCGAAGCAGCGTGCCGCGGCGCCCGCCGCAGACAAGCCCGCCACCCCGCCGAAATCCCCGGCGGCAGAACCGAAGGCCGAAGTCCGGCCGGAGGCGGCGAAGCCCGCCGCACCGGCCAGGACCCCGGCGCCGAAGTCAGAGGCCACCCCTCCGCCCGGCCTCGCCGAGGCGCAGGCGGCCGCACCCCTGCCACCCTCATCCCCGCCCGCATCCGCGGCGGCAGCTCCCGCCCCCTTGGCCCCGCCCGCTGCGGCGCGGCGCGAGGGCCCGCCCGCTCCACCTTCAAGGCCCCCAGCGAAACCCGTGGAATTCAAGCCTGGCGATCACGTCGTCTATCCAACCCATGGCGTCGGCACCGTGCAGGGCATCGAGACGATGTCCGCGGCCGGCTACTCCCTCCAGGTCATCGTCGTCACCTTCGAGGAGAACCGGATGACGCTGCGCGTCCCGGTCGGCAAGGCCGCCTCCTCGGGGCTGCGCAAGCTCGCCTCGCCCGATGCGATGAAGGAGGCGCTGGACACGCTGAAGGGCAAGGCGCGCATCAAGCGGACCATGTGGTCCCGCCGCGCCCAGGAATACGAGGCGAAAATCAATTCCGGCGATCCGGTGGCGATCGCCGAGGTGGTGCGCGACCTGCACCGCAATGCTGGCCAGCCGGACCAGTCCTTCAGCGAGCGGCAGATCTATGAGCAGGCGATGGACCGCCTGGCCACCGAGGTCGCCGCTATCGACCGCACCGACAAGGCCGCGGCGATGGAGAAGCTGCTGAGCCACCTGAAGGCGGGGTAAGTCCGGCCGCCCCCTCCCCCGCCGTGCGGGGGAGGAAGCCATGCCGGCTTGAGATTGGGGGGAGAAATTCGGCCATGCGAATCCTGGTGCTCGGCGCCGGCGCGCTCGGCGGCTATTTCGGCGGCCGGCTGCTGGAGGCCGGGGCGGAGGTCGGCTTCCTCGTCCGTCCGCGCCGGCTGGCGCAATTGCAACGGGACGGGCTGGTCATCGAGAGCCCCTTCGGCGCCCTGCGCCGGCCGGTGACGGCGCTCACGGCGGAGGAAGCCAGGCCCGGCTGGGACCTGGTGCTGCTGACCTGCAAGGCCTACGACCTGGAGGACGCCATCGCCGCCATCCGCCCGGCGGTGGATGCGCGCACCGCCATCCTGCCGGTGCTGAACGGGCTCTCGCATATCGAGCGGCTGCAGCGCGAGTTCGGCGCGGAGCGCGTGCTGGGCGGCCTCGCCAAGATCCAGGCGACCCTGGCGCCGGACGGCACGGTGCGGCACCTCAATGACTGGCGCTACCTGACCTTCGGCGAGACAGACGGGCGCATGAGCCCACGCGTGCAGGCGCTGGCGGAGATCGGCGCCCGCGCCCCAGGCCTGGTGGCGCAGGCGGTGCCGGATGTGATCTTCCGCATGTGGGAGAAGCTGGTGCATCTCGGTACCAGCGCCATCGGCACGGTGCTGATGCGGGCCAATGTGGGCGAGATCGCCCGCGCCCCCGGCGGCACCGCGCTGATGCACCGCCTGCTAGCGCGCAATGCCGCCATCGCCGCGGCAAACGGGCATCCGATGCGGGAGGCCTATCTGGAGGAATTCCGGACGCTCTTCGCCGATCCGGACAGCGCCTATTCCACCTCCATGCTGCGGGACCTGGAATCGGGCGGTCGGATCGAGGCCGACCATATCCTTGGCTTCCTGCTGGAAGCCGCGCGCCGCGCCGGCGTGCCGGAGGAACTGCACGAGGCAGCCTATGTCCACGCCAAGGCCTATGAGCAGCGCCGGGATGCCGGGCGGCTGCCGGGCGGGCCGCCCACCTGATCCGCTACCGGGGAAGCGGGCCGGGCGATGCCGCCATGGCGGGGCGCACCGGCCTCACGCCCGGATTTTGTCTCGATTTTGCAAAATTTTCGAATTGACAACTTGTTGCCGGGTCGGGGGCGTGATAGGAGTGGGGCAAGCTTGCCGGGGACCCCATGCTTCGCCTGCTGGTAAAGCTCCTGATCCTTGTCACGGCGGTCGGCGCCGCGATCCGGTTCGGCCTGCCGGCCCGGCTGGCGGATGCGCTGCCGGAGAAGCTGCGGGAGCGGATCGGCCTCACGGGGAGCGAGGCCGACGCGCTCAGCCAATACGCCAATCCTGAACACTGGCCTTCGCCCGGCGCGATCCTCGAATTCCTCGACAGCCTGCCGTCACCTTGGGGCGAGCTGGCCAGCATACTGCTGATCCTGGTCGGAATCGCATTCGCGCTTTCCCTGGCGGCGGCGGTGCTCGCCTCCCTCCTCCACATGTTGCGCTGGCTGCGCGACATGATGATCTGAACCCCTTGCCGAGGCGCCAGAAGGCGATCCGGGCGCGGAAGGCGAGGATGTGCACCGGCCCGCGATCGGCGTTGTAGGCAGGATTGACAGCGAGCTGGTAATTCGCGGCCAGATTCAGACCGGGTGCCACCCGCATATCGCAATACAGTTCCATCACCCATTCCGGCGCGTAGTTCAGGCGCCCGTCGCCGGTGATGAAGCCGATGCCACCCGCCTCCTGGAAACGCCGCCGTCCTTGGAGATCCAGCCGATACTGGTCGCCAGCCCGAGCGTGTCCGCCGGCCGGTTCCAGCGCAGCCCGCGCAGCGACAGGCCGGCGGAGATCGCGCGATCCATCTCCGTGAACCTCCAATTCTGCGTCCGGCCGTCATTCCAGGACAGGCGCGCGAAGGCGCCAAGCTCGTCGGAGATCTCCTGCTCCAGGTTCAGCGCGGCCATATGCTTCAGGCGGTAGCCGCGCGGGTTCTTTTCGAAGGTATCGAAGCCATTGGCGAAGAGTTCGCCCCAGCTCGACTGCCGGGTCCGCGCGGCGCCATAGAGCAGCCGCACCGCACCCGGGCGGCCGCCGATCTCGTAGAACCGGTCCACCTGGCCGATCACCTCCCAGGCCCTGGTCAGGGCGGGGTCCATGAACAACCCATTCACCTGCCGCGCCACCTGGAAGGCACCCGCGCGCAGGCTCCAGACCCCGTTCTCCCATTCCAGCGCCAGGCCATAGGTCCAGCCGCGCGCATCGGCGGCGTAGTCAAAGGCGCCGGCCCCGACCAGCGCCCAGTTCATGAAATGGGTGCGCGCGTCATGCGCGTAGCGGTTGTGGCCGAAGATGTCCCAGACCGAGAATTTGCCGATGGTGACGGTCAGGCGCTCGCGCGGCAGCGGCGCGCTGAAGCGCAGCGGGTCGTCCTCATTGGGCACCGTCTCGGCCGAAAGGCCGAAGGTCTGCCGTAAGAAGACGCGCGGCACGTAGAAATAGGGGGCGGTGGTGCCGAGCCGGAAAGCCTCGTTGTTCGGGAAGGCGGCGATCCCGACTGAATTGGACAGGCCGAAGCCGCGGGTGATGGAGGCGTCGAGGATGAATTCTGCCGCTCCCTACAGCCGCCGCCCGAGGACCAGATCGGCCGAGAGGGTGTTCCGCGCATTGGCGGCCGGGCTCAGGCTGTTCTTGCCCCGATAGGGCGAGCGGAAGCGCGGATGGCCCTGCAGGATGAAGGTGGCCTGGCCGCGCAGCAGCCAGCCCTGCTCCTCCAGCCGGTCCTGCAGCGCGGCGAGGTCGGGAAACAGCGCCGCCTCGGGCGGCCCAACATTCGCGATAGCCGGGCTGCCGAAGGAGCCCTGGGCCAGGACGGAGCCGGCCGGCGCGGCCATCGCCAGCAAGGCGCCGGGCAGCGCGGTCATGGCGCGGTGCCGCAGGTCCAGAGGCACTCCGGATCGCCCCTCCATTCCCGCTCTCCCCGGCGGCGGAGGGCGGTTGCCATGCTTCGTGGCGCCCGTCCACCCGGCCAGCCGGCGCCCTGCTGCATGTCATCGCGAGGACCAGCGCGAAGTCCGGAGCCTGGGCGGTGCCGGACGACGCCCCGCCCCGTTGAGGGCGAAGGGCTGGCGATGCGGGAAGCGGGTGAAACCAGGGAGGATCAGGCACCGATCCGGGCCTTCTCCCCGCCCGGCAGGCGCGATGCGCCGTAGCGCCCGGTCAGCCCTCGGCCAGCCGCGCGGCGACGCGGGCCACCAGCGCCTCCCGTTCCGCCCGCATCCCGGCGCCACGCCGCCGCGCCGCGGCCAGGACCTCGGCGGGCGCGGTTTCCGGCCGGCCGGCATCGAAGGGCGGCGCAGGGGCGTATTCGATCTGGAGCTGGATCGCCTTCGCCGCCTCCGGCCCCGCGATCTCGGCGGCGATGGTCAGGGCGAAGTCGATCCCGGCCGTCACGCCACCGCCAGTGAGGAGGTTGCCGTCGCGCACCACCCGCGCCTGCACCGGCGTCGCGCCGAGCGCGGCAAGGAAGTCATGGCTCGCCCAATGCGTTGTGGCGCG
>CALGVL010000013.1 GCA_937930165.1 uncultured Acetobacteraceae bacterium | reverse complement strand
TGTCGCGCTGGACCCGTCGCTGCGGGCGCAGTTCTACCCCTTCTGCCGGCTGACCGGCCCGGCCAATGTGCTGGTCATGCCGGGGCTGCACGCGGCGCATATCCTGACCCATACGGTGCCGCGCCTGACCAGCGCCACCACCATCGGCCCGCTGCTGATGGGGATGAGCCGCCCGGTGCAAATCGTGCCGGTGGATGCCGGGGTGAACCAGTTGCTCGACATGGCCTGCCTGGCCGCATACAGCGCCATCCCGCGGTGAGCCGCCCGCTCTTCACCATCGGCTATGAACAGGCGACCCCCGCCACGCTGATCGAGGCGCTGCGGACGGCGGGGGTGAGGACGCTCGTGGATGTGCGGGCGCTGGCGAACAGCCGGCGCCCGGGCTTTTCCAAGCGCGCGCTCGCCGCCGCGCTGGAGGAGGCGGGGATCGGCTATGAGCATCTCCGTGCCCTCGGCACCCCGGCCGAGGGCCGCGCCGCCGTTCGCAGCGGCCATCCGGAGGCGATGCGCCGTATCTTCGCCGAGCACCTGAAGGGCACCGAGCCCCAGGCCGCCCTCGCCGCCCTGGCGGACCGGGCGCGGCGGGAGCCGGTCTGCCTGCTCTGCCTGGAGGCCGATCCCCGCCATTGCCACCGCACCTTGGTGGCGGAGGCCGTGGCCGCCGGGGGCGGCATCGCCATCACCCATCTGCATCCGAGGGGTTGAGAGGTCCGCCATGTCCCTCTGCCTGGTCCTGCACGACCTCGGTGGCGCCCCGGCCGATGCGGTGAAGGCGTTCTTCGAGGCGATCTACGAGATCGCGCCCGACCACTGGCCCGTGACGGAAAGGGTGGTGCTGGTCGGCACCGATGTCTCCCCGGCCTATCTGCGGGACCATATGCTGCGGGCCCTGGCGCCGATGGGCGTGCGGCCCTCGCTGCTGCTGGTGACGCGGGTGCCGCGCGACCTCGCCTGGCACAACCTGCCGCGCGACGGGGAGGCCTGGCTGCAGGAGGTGCTGGGCTGAACGGCATGGCGCTGCCGCCCTGGCCGCCTGCCGGTCCACCGGGTCAGGCGGCCGGATGCTGCACCACCGGTCGCCGCGCCCCCTCCCCTGCACCTGCGCCTCGGCAGGTGCCACACGACGGGTCGGTCTGGACGGGGATCAGTGTTCCGGCCGGGATGGGTGCGCGGAACCGCCGCCGAGGCGCTCGCCCTGGCGCTCGGTCCATTCCCCGGCCCGCTGCAGCACATCGCCGGTCTTGCGGGCGGCGCGGCCCAGGGCCTCCCCGGTGGCCTCGGCCGCCCGGCCGAGCGCCCGCCCGGTTGCGCCGGCGGCGCGGTCCAGCGCCGCGCCGGCGCGCTCACCCAGGCCCGGCTCGGCCCCGGCAGTGCTGGCGGCCGGGGGCACGGGCGGCGGCAGCGGTTCCGCCGGCTGCGCCAGGGCAGGGCCGGCCAGGACGGAAAGCGCCAGCAGCAGGGCGAAGCGGTGGGCAGGATCGGGTCGGTGGGTCATCCTCGGCTCCCTCATCGGGGAGATAGTTTCAGAGCCGCACCGCCACAAGCGGCGGTATCTCCCCCGACACCTGCCCAACTAGCGGCTGTGCCGCCCCGCGCAGGGCGCCGCTACTCGGGCTGCACGCCCGCCGCGCGCAGGATCGCCGTGTAGCTTTCGACGCCCTCACGGACCAGCTTCATCACCTGTTCGGGGGTTTCATAACCTGCCCGCGGTGTGACCCCGGCCATCTCGTTGAGCTTCGCGGCGTTCTGCTGGATCGCGTCCCGGAAGGCAGCGCCCAGCGCGGCCACGACGGGCGCCGGCGTCCCGGCGGGGGCGAGGATGGGGAAGAATTCCTCGAAGATCACCTTGGGCAGGCCTGCCTCGGGCGCGCTCGGCACGTCGGGCAGCGCCTGGGTGCGCTGCTCCGCGAGCACGGCAAGTGCGCGGAGCCCGCCTCCGCGAACCTGCCCGATTGAGGAGGCCATGGTCGGCGTGCCGACCTGCGCTTCCCCGGCGGCCAGCGCGGCGACGCTCGGGCCGCCACCGCGGTAGTGAACCAACTCGACCTGCACTTGGGCCACGGAACGGAACAATTCCGCGGCGACGTGCACGCCGCTGCCGATGCCGGCCGTGGCCAGATTGTAGCGGCCCGGAGCGGACTTCAGCAGCGCCAGCAATTCCTGCGCCGTCTTCACCGGCATCTGCGGGCTGACGACAAGCACATGCGGCGAGAAGCCGGCCACCGCCACGCCGACGAAATCCTTGACCGCGTCATAGGGTACGCGCGCGACGATCGCCGGCACCGTCGCATGGGCGCTGTTGATCAGCACCGTATAGCCATCCGGTGCCGAGCGCGCGACATGCTCGGCGCCGATCATGCTGCCGGCGCCGGCCCGGTTCTCGACGACGATCGGCTGGCCGAGCGCCTGGCCTGCCGATTCCGCGATGATCCGCCCGACGATGTCATTCGAGCCGCCAGGGGCAAAGGGGACGATCAGCCGGATGGGGCGCGTGGGCCGCCAAGCCTGTGTCGCCTGCGCACGGACAACCGAGGGCGCAAGGCCAGCAGCAAGGGCAAGGGATAGGGCTTGACGGCGAGTCGGCATTCAGAACGTCTCCTCGGCTTCGGCTGCACCGCGCTCTGGCGGGACGGCGCACCATGCTTCCGGCCGAACCATACTCAGATCGAGGACGGCTGTCAGCGAATTTACTTGCGTACAGCGAACAGAAGCCGGACCGGCGGCACCCTGCCTTCCGGGATCTCAGGCTCCATCGCCTGCCCAAGGTGGGGCCGGTAACGCATCCTCGGCTCCTTCCCCGCTGGGATAGTTTCAGGCTGTATGCCCTGGTCAGAAGGTCAGCTCCGCCACCGCGATGCGGTTCTCCGCCGCTGGCCAGGCGCGGGCGATGATGCGCTCCTCGTTGAACAGCGCCGGGATGGGCCGGCCAAGCTCCGCCGCGGGCAGGCGCAGCGTGGCGCTGGCGCGGCGGGCGAGGCCATGCGGCACGTCCTCCGGCACCTTCCCGTCCAGCAGCACCACATCGCGCGGAATGCCGAAATAGCCGCGCGGCCGGGTGAAGAGCAGCACGCCCCCCGCTGCCCGGTCCTGCGCCGAGAGCGGCCGCGCCGCCCGCAGATGCAGCACATCCGTGGAGCGCAGGAAGGGCGAGCGGTAGATATGCGTCACCGGCGCCTGCGGCACCGTCAGCACGAATTCCAGCGTCCAGTCGCTGGAGACGGTCACCGGCCCCCAGCGCCCGTCGGCGCCGGTGGTGCGGCGGTGCAGCGCCTCCCCCATCCGCTCGCCCGTCGCGGGGTCGGTGCGGAAGACCTCGACCATGGCGCCTTCCACCGGGCGGTTGGTCGGCACGCCGCCGGGCGTGCCCGTCACCAGCCCGTCCAGCACCGGCCGTGCCTCCGGCAGCACGGCGATGCGGTCCGGCGCGCGGCCGGCGATGAAGCGGTACATCTCGGCGAAGGCGCGCCAGTGATAGGCGGTTTCCCGGTGGTCGAGCTGGCCGAGCACGAGATTGGTCGCCCCCCGCAGCTCCGGCCCGGTGGCGTCCACGCCGGTCGGCAGGCCGGGCCGGTTGAAGACCGGGCCGGCATCGCTCTGGGCATAGAGGTCGTTGCCGTCGCTGCGCAGCGTCAGGAAGGCGGTCCCCGGCACCACATCCGAGGCGCCGCCATTCAGCCGGCGCAGGAATTCGCTGCGGCCGTTGAACTCGCTGCGCCGGTCCGGCCAGTCATAGACGCCGCGATTGGGCGTGCCGCAGAGCACGGCATGGGAGACGCGCGCTGCCCCGCCATGCTGCACCACGTAATTGCGGATCGCATAGCCGCCGCGGCTGTTGCCGACCAGGGCGAGGCGGGAGGCGCCGGTGCGGGCCAGCAGCGCTTCCACCGCCGCCGCAGTCTCGCGGAGCTGGTCCTCCGGGCCGCTGCGCAAGGGCTGCGGCACGGATTCGTCATCCCGCGCCAGCGGGTCGGTGAAATTGATGGCGAGCAGCCGGTCGCGCGGCCAGCCATTGGATTCGAAGCGCCAGAGCGTCGTCAGCCACAGCGCCGCATGGTCGCCATTGCCGTGCAGGAAGAGGATGGGCAGCGGCGCGGACTCGGCCCGGGCCAGGCGGGGGAGCCCTGCCGCCAGCGGCGCGGCGGCGAGTTGCAGCAGGGTGCGGCGCGGAATCGGCATGCGCGCAGGCTAGCGCTGCCGTGCCGGAAGATCAGCCCCGGCCGCGCATGTAGCGGCGCTCGGGTCGGTAGAGGAGCCAGTGACGCAGGCGGTGCAGGAGGAAGTGAAGCATCGGATGACAACCAGCTCGAACCGATGTGTTCCGCATGACGCTGCATCGCCCGGTCGGTTCCGCGCGATGCCGCTCACCGATGCTCGTCCGGCTTCCCTACCGGGAGGTTGCGCCACCTGCCCGCACCAGGATGCCGGCCGAAGTCACCGGATAGCCCCGGATGGAAAGCCGGAGATGCGGCGGAAAGATGACGCCGAGCGGCGAGCGCTCCTCCATATGCGGCGGCAGGTCCACGAAGCGGTCCAGCAGCCCGGTGCCATGCGCCTCGTCCAGCGGCAGCATCGCATGGCCCGCCGCCTCCAGCCGCGCGGCCAGCGCCTCCAGGTGCCGGCGCTGGTAGAGCACCGTGGTGCCGCGACGCAGCGTGCCGCCCTCCGCATCCAGATTGTATTCCGTGGTGTGGACGGCGATGCCGCCGGGGCGCAGGCAGTCCATGGCCGCCATCACGAAGTCCAGCCCGCGTTGCAGCGTGCCGAGATGCTCCATGGCGCAGGCCGACCAGACGAAGTCGAACTCGCCGCGGCGCAGCTCCGCCGGGATGCGCGTCATGTCCACGGGGCGGAAGCGGACCAGCCGGTCGAAGGTGTCGCGCTGCACCAGCTCGGGATGGAACAGCCGCTCCTGCGCGCTGCTGTGCTGGCCGGTGCGGATCCAGTCGCGGGCGCGTGCGTCCCGCGGGTCGAGGTCGGTCGCCAGCACCTCCACCCCCTCCGCCGCCAGCAGGGCGGGCAGCGCCTCCCGCCCCACCGCGAAACCGAGGGCGCGGCGGCCGGGCGCCAGCATCCCCGCCTCCCACAGCGCCTGGAGGATGAAGCAGTCCTCCCACAGCTTGCGGTGATAGACCGGGGCCACGCGCAGCCGGCTGCACCAGTGGCGCAGCCAATTGTGCTGGATGTCGTCCTGGCGGCAGGTGCGGCTGGTCAGGCCGATCCGGACCGGCCTGGGCGGCACCGGCGCCTGCGGCCCGGCGAGGCCCTGGGCATAGAGCTGCCGCGCCATCTCGCTGCCCAGCACCTTTACGCTCCAGCGGAGCAGCTCGGCCTCCCGCTCCCCGCGCAGGCGCGTGTCCCCGATCAGCGGCAGCACGCGATGCCGCCGCCGCCAACGCGCCAGCCGGCGGAGCAGGCCGAACACCCGGCGCTAACTGTCCAGCCGGATCCCGAGTTCGCGGATCAGCGGCCGCCACTCCGCGCTCTCGCGCCGGACGAATTCCTGGAACTCGGCCGGGCCCAGGGGCGTGCTCTCGACGCCGAACTCGCGGAAGCGCGCCTGCACGTCATCGGCGGCGACGCTGGCCTGCAGCGCCTCCGCCAGCTTCGCGACGATCGGCGCCGGCACGCCCGCCGGCACGCCGAGGCCCTGCCAGCCATAGGCGACGGCATTGGGGACGCCGAGCTCGCGCAGGGTCGGCACCTCCGTCGCGCGCGGGCTGCGCGCCTCGCTGAAGGTGCAGAGGGTGCGGACCTTGCCGCTGGTGATGAAGGGCATGCCGGTGGCGCAGTCGATCACCACCACATCCACCAGCCCGGCCAGCAGGTCCTGCATGGCGGCGGGGCCGCCGCGATAGGGCACATGCGTCGCATCCATCCCGGTGCGGCGCTTCAGCATCTCCATCGCCAGGTGGTGCGGGGAGGCGACGGCCGGCGTGCCATAGGTCGGCGCCTGCTGCTTGGAGCGCGCCAGGAGGCCGGCGAAGTCCTTGATGGGGCTCTCGGGCCGCACCACGATGAAGAGCGGAAAGCGGCCGATGAAGCCGACGCCGCGGAAGTCCCGGTCCGGGTCATAGGGCAGGCGGCTGTAGAGCGCCGGATTGTAGACCAGGATGCCGTTGTCCACGAACATCAGGGTGTAGCCATCCGGGGCGCTGCGGGCGACGGCCTCGCTGGCCACCACGGCGCCGCCGCCGGGGCGGTTCTCGATCACGACGGACTGGCCGAGCTTCGTGGTCAGATGCGCGGCGATCAGCCGGGCGAAGGTGTCGCTGGCACCACCCGGCGGATAGCCGACGATCCAGCGCAGCGGCCGTTCCGGCCAGTTCGCCTGCGCCCGTGCCCCGCCGGCCAGCGCCGCCGCGCCGAAACCCGCCATCCCCAGCGCCAAAGCGCGTCGTCCAAGCATCGCCACCCTGCCCCAAGATCCGGTTGCGCAGCCCATCATGCGGAAAATCGCGAGCGCCGTCACGACCCGCCCAGCCCCAGCAGCGCGATCCAGAGCGGCAGCGTCACCACCGCCAGCAGGTGCTCCGTGGTGGTCAGCGCCGCCATCAGCGGCGCGTCGCCGCCCATGGCGCGGGACATGACATAGCTGGTGGTGGCCGTCGGCAGCGCCATGAAGATCAACGCCGCGGCCAGCGAGAGCGGATCCAGCCCGAAGGCGTGCCCCAGCAGCAGGGTCAGCAGCGGCACCAGCCCGAGCTTGACCGCGCAGGTCGCCAGCTGCACCGCCATCCGCCCGCGCAGCGCCCCCGGCGACAGCGCCGCCCCGACGCAGAGGAGGCCGAGCGCGACCGATGCCTGGCCCAGCGAGCGCATCAGCGGCTTCACCCCCGGCGGCAGCCCGCCCAGCGCCGCCACGGCGAAGCCGATGACGCAGCTCAGCAGCAGCGGGTTGGTCGCCAGTTGCCGCAGCACCCGGCGCGGGCTGATCCGCCCGCCCGCCTCCGGCCCCAGGGCGAAGGCCAGCACCGTCACCACCTGCACGAAGGGGACGATCAGCCCCGTCGCCACCGCGCCCAGCGCCGTGCCCGCCGCGCCGTAGAGCCCGCCGATGACGGCGAAGCCCATCAGGTTGTTGAAGCGGATGCCGCCCTGCAGCACCGAGGTCATGGAGGCATGCCGCAGGCCGAAGAGCCGGGACAGCACCAGGCTGGCCACCGCTCCCCCCAGCAGCGCCAGCCAGATCGCCAGCGCCATGCGCCCGAGCGGCAGCGCGGCCAGGTCCAGCGAGGCGATCGCCGAAACCAGCAGCGCCGGCATCAGCACCCAGAAGACCAGGCGCTCGATTCCCGCCCAGACCGCGTCATCCGGCAGCAGCAGGCGCTTCAGCGCCGCCCCCAGTGCCAGCAGCCCGAAGGCGGGGACGAAGACATCGAGATAGGTGGTCACCGGCGGACAGGAGGCTGGCGCTGGGAGATCATGGCGGGGGTGTAGTGCGGCCGTGCCGCGGCGGCGAGGTCCCGCAGGCAATCGGCCTCGGTTACGCTTTCGGTGCCGCTGGCGCGGGCCGCGGCATGGCCGACGCGCAGCCCGCCCTCGCCGGGATAGAGCACCAGGTCCAGGGCGCAGCCATTGCCGACATAGAGCCAGATCTCCGCCTGGCCCTCGGCGCGGCGCAGCGAGGGCTCGCCCAGCCGGTGCCGCACCGCTTCCGGTCCGGTGCCGAGGAACTGCGCTGCGCCGGATTGGGGCGGCATCTGCGACGAGGCAGGGAGGGCCGGGACGGGGGTACCCAGCGCCAGCGCGGCCAAGCTGGCGCGGCTGCTGGCGATCGCGGCCTGGAAGGCGGCGGCCTCCCGCTCCTCCGCACTGGCACAGGCGGCGGGCAGCAGGGCCAGCAGCAATCGGAGACGGGGCGCCATGGCGCGCTCGGGCTCCGGGGCGGCGCGGGGCGCCGGTGCCGGGAATGGGCGGGAGGCCCTCCGCCGCCAGCCGGCTGGCGGCGGAGGGCCGGAAGGTCAGGCCTCGACCGGCGTCGGCGGGGCCGGGGCGCGGGCCGGGGCGGCCGTGTCGGTCAGCATCTCCATGCGGCCGGAGAGCTGCCCGCCCTCCTCCACCGAGAGCCGCCGGCAGCGGGCCACGCCGGTGATCCGGCCGGTGGAGCGGATGGTCAGGCTGCCGCGGGCGGTGATGGTGCCGTCGAAGGCGCCAAGGATCTCGGCATCCTCCACCTCGACCTCGCCCTTGAACACGCCGGAGCCGGCGATGAACAACTCGGCCGCCTGGATCATCTGGGATTCCACGGTGCCTTCCACGACCAGCCGCTCGGCATCGGCGACGGTGCCCTGCAGGCTGATGCCGCGGCCGACCACCAGGGTCCGGCGCTCGGCCGGGTCGGTGCGGGTCTGCGGCCGGGCCGGGACGCCCAGGCTGGCAGGGCGGGGCGCGACGCTCGGGGCCGCAGGGGTGGTGGGCTTCGGGGCCATGGTCATGGCAGGCGTTTCCTTGAGGGCAGGGCGGAAGGGCGGCACGCCGATCTCGGCGTCGCGGTTGGCAGACGCGGCGGCCGGGCCCGGATCGCCGGGCGCCTCATCCTCTTTCCGGCGGTTGAAGATGCCCATGGCCATAGCTGCTGCTCCCCCTCCACAGCGGTGCGGCTGAAGGGGCCGCCACACACCCCCGCGCGGCCGGCCCCGATACCCACCGGCTACCATGCGGGCTCCGCCCGACACAACGGCTCGTGATCGCTCAGCCCCGGATTTCCGCGGATATTTCGCCGCCGCTCCGATGCAGCAGGTGCGTCATGGCGGCAGTGCCGAGGACCGGCACCAGCAGGTTGAGGCCGGGCACCAGCGATGCGGCCGCCAGCAGCGCGCCCAGGCCCAGCACCGGCCCCTCCCGCCGCCGCCGCAGCGCCCGCGCCGCGGTCACGCCCATGCGCCGCTGCGCCACTCCCTCGAACAGCCCGTGCCCGAGCCCGACCGTGGACACCGCCCAGAGCAGCACCGCGCCCAGCGGCGGCAGCAGCAGCGCGACGAGGAGGGCGAGCAGGCTGAGCGCGCCGATCTTCAACCCCAGGACCAGGTTGAACCGCGCCTGGGCGGCCAGGCTGGCCCCCCGGGGCGGCGGCAGGCCGGGATAGAAGCGCCGCTCCACCGCCGTCGCCACCGGATCGAGGAACAGCCCCATGATGGCCAGCATCAGCGGCACGAAGAGCCAGACGGCGAGGCCGAGCACCGCCACCCCGCCCAGCGTCGCGGCGATCCCGGCCAGCCAGCCGCTGCCCCCGGCAAGCTCCCCCACCCCCCAGGCGCCGAGGGCGGCGAGCCCGAGGAAGGCGAGCAGGGCGCCCAGGAAGCCCTTGACCAGCGGCCCGAGGAAGGCCGGGTCGCCGAGCTGGCGGAGGGTGAGAAGGATGGATGCGAACATGCCGGCCCGTGTCGGTTGCGGTGGACGGGAGGCGGATTTAGAGCGATGACGCAGCGGATTCATCCACTGGCCATCCCCGGCCCCCATCGCAACGCTTCCGCCCGTCCGCGAGGTTTCCCAGCATGAACGCGCCCACACTCGACATCCTCGGCATCGGCAACGCCATCGTCGATGTGCTGGCCCGTGCCGACGATGCCTTCCTCGAGGCCCGGAACCTGGCCAAGGGCGGGATGCGCCTGATCGGGGCGGAGGAGGCGGAGGCGCTCTACGGCCAGATGGGGCCGGGGGTGGAGAGTTCCGGCGGCTCCGCCGCCAATACCTGCGCGGTGGCGGCCGCGCTCGGCGCGCGCGTTGGCTTTCTTGGCAAGGTGGCGGCGGACGGGCTGGGCCAGGTCTTCGCGCATGACATCCGGGCCGCCGGCGTGCATTTCCCGACCGCGCCTCTCGCCGATGGCGCACCCACTGCGCGCTGCCTGATCCTGGTGACGCCGGACGGGCAGCGGACGATGAACACCTTCCTCGGCGCCTGCGTGCATTTCTCCGGCGCCGATGTGGACGAGGCCGAGGTGGCGCGGGCCCGGGTGGTCTATCTGGAGGGCTACCTCTTCGACCCGCCGGCAGCGCAGGCGGCCTTCCACGCTGCCTCCCATGCCGCGCACCGGGCCGGGCGGCAGGTGGCGCTGACCCTCTCCGACCCCTTCTGCGTGGAGCGCCACCGCCAGGCCTTCCGCCGCTTCGTGCGGGAGGAGGCGGACATCCTCTTCGCCAATGAGGCGGAGATCCTCTCCCTCTACGAAGTTCAGGATTTCGAGACCGCCGCCGCACGAGTGCGGGAGGAGGTCTCGCTGGCGGTGCTGACCCGGAGCGAGCAGGGCAGCGTCATCCTGGCCGGGGAGGAGCGGCACGAGGTGGCGGCGGTGCCGACCCGCGTTGTGGACACGACAGGCGCGGGCGATGCCTATGCCGCGGGCTTCCTCGCCGCCCTGACCCGCGGCCTGCCGCTGCCGGAATGCGGCCGCTGGGGCTCGGTCGCGGCGGCCGAGGTCATCTCCCATTTCGGTGCCCGGCCGCAGGCCGACCTGAAGGCCCTGGTCGCCGCAGGCGAGCGCGGCGTCTCCGCCCTGCTCGGATAACGGGAGCGGCATCGGCCGCATTTCATCCCGCCGTTGGGAAACTGCCGGGGCGCGCTCGTGTTGATCGCGCGTCGGTCGCGGTCGCCGGCGACGCCTGGGATCGCGTCTGCCGCTTGGCCCGCAATGGCAACAGCGGAGATCGAAATGCGCAAAGCACTGACACTTTCCACGGCCCTCGGCGCGGCGATGCTGCTGGTGGGGCCGGCCTTCGCCCAGTCCGGGCAATCCATCCCCACTGACCCGGTGGCACCCCTGGGCGCGCAGAAGTATGCGGCACGGCACGCCGGGGAAATGCAGCACCGCAGTTCCATGAGCCTGCTGCGTGAGTCCGACCGGGCGGTCTCGGCCGGCAATTGGGCCCGCGCCAACGAGTTGCTGGAGCGAGCCCAGACCATGGTGCTGAATGAGCAGGCCATGGGCGGCGGCATGCTACAGAGCCAGTCGGCCGGCCTGTCCGGCTTCGAGCAGGCGCGGCAGGCAATGAAGAGCCGCAACCGGGATGAGGCCCACCGTGCCCTGCAACAGGCCATGAACGATGCCGACAGGAGCATGGGCAACACGGCGACCGGCAGCACCAGTTCGACGCCGCCCATGCACAGCGGCGGCCAGTCGGGTTCGATGCAGCCGCAGGGCGGTCTCGGCACGGCCGGTCCTTCCCCCTATGGCGCCGCCCAGGGGACTGGGACCATGCCCAACCGGGTGCAGCCGGGCACCAGCGCGCTCGGCAATGTCCAGGGTCAGACGGCCGGGCCGCGCGGCGCGCCGGCGCCGGGCCAAGCCGCCCCGGGGGCGGGTGGCAGCAGCTCCAACCTCAGCACCGGGGGCCAGATCCGGCCGGGTAGCCCGACCCTGGGCGGCGGCACGGGCGGTTCGGCGGGCAGCGAGGGCGGCTCCGGCGGTGGCGGCGCCGGCAGCGGCCGGTGAGCGGCCGGCCCTAGGGTCCACGTGAGGAACGGGGCCGCGCCCAAGGGCGCGGCCCTCTTCGTGAAGGTCAAGCGTATCCCCGCCCTGGCCGGATGCCTGCCGGCCCTACCGGGGGCGGAATGCGGCGGATTTCGTCCTTCGCCGAACAGAAAGCTCGATTTCCGGGCGCCAAGCCCCTATGTGTTGCGCCGCAACACGATACAGTCTGCCTTGCCTGATCGTCGGCCGCCCCGGATGCGGACGGCGCTTTTGTGCCTGGCGCCCAGGGAAAACCGATCCGTATGGACCTTCGCAACATCGCGATCATCGCGCATGTCGACCATGGCAAGACCACGCTGGTCGACAACCTGCTGAAGCAGGCCGGCGCCTTCCGCGCCAACCAGCATGTGGCCGAACGCGCCATGGACCGCAACGACCTGGAGCGGGAACGGGGCATCACCATCCTCGCCAAGTGCACGGCCGTGGAATGGCAGGGCGTGAAGATCAACATCGTGGACACGCCCGGCCACGCCGATTTCGGCGGCGAGGTGGAGCGTATCCTCTCCATGGTGGATGGGGCCGTCGTGCTGGTGGACGCCGCCGAGGGGCCGCTGCCGCAGACCAAATTCGTCGTCGGCAAGGCGCTGGCGCGCGGCATTCGCCCGATCGTCGTCATCAACAAGGTGGACCGCCAGGATGCGCGGCCGCATGAGGTGCATGACGAGGTCTTCGACCTCTTCGCCGCGCTCGGCGCCGATGACGACCAGCTCGACTTCCCCACGCTCTTCGCCAGCGGCCGCCAGGGTTGGGCGGATGACAGCATGGAGGGACCGCGCAAGGACCTCTCGGCGCTGTTCGACCTGATCCTGCGCCATGTGCCGGCACCGGGGAAGGACGCCGCGCAGCCCTTCGCCATGACGGCGAGCATCCTGGAATACGACAACTTCCTCGGCCGCATCCTGACCGGGCGCATCGAGCAGGGCACCGCGCGCGTCAACATGCCGGTGAAGGTCCTGCATGCCGATGGCAGCGTGGTGGAGACGGGGCGCCTGACCAAGCTGCTGTCCTTCCGCGGCCTGGAGCGCGTGCCGGTGGAGAGCGCCGAGGCGGGCGACATCATCGCCATCGCCGGGCTGGAGAAGGGCACCATCCCGGACACCGTGGCGGCGCCGGAGGTCGAGACGCCCCTGCCCGCCATCCCGGTGGATCCGCCGACGCTGGCCATGACCTTCCGCATCAATGACGGGCCGCTCGGCGGGCGCGAGGGCAAGAAGGTGACCTCCCGCCAGATCCGGGAGCGGCTGTTCAAGGAGGCGGAGGGCAATGTCGCCATCCGCGTGAAGGACAGCGAGGAGAGCGACGCCTTCGAGGTGGCCGGCCGTGGCGAGCTGCAGCTCGGCGTGCTGATCGAGACCATGCGCCGCGAAGGCTTCGAGCTGACCATTGGCCGCCCCCGCGTGCTGACCCGCGAGAACCCGGAGACGGGTGCGCGCGAGGAGCCTTTCGAGGAAGTGCTGGTGGATGTGGACGAGGCCTATACCGGCGTCGTCGTCGAGAAGATGTCGCTGCGCAAGGGCGTGCTGCAGGACATGCGCCCCTCCGGCGGCGGCAAGCAGCGGCTGACCTTCCTGATCCCCTCGCGCGGCCTGATCGGCTATCACGGCGAATTCCTGACCGACACGCGCGGCACCGGCATCATGAACCGGCTGTTTGCCGGCTATCAGCCCTGGGCCGGGCCGATCGAGGGGCGGCGCAACGGCTCCCTGATCTCCAACGCCGATGGCGAGGCGGTGCAGTACGCGCTGTTCTACCTGCAGGAGCGCGGCACGCTCTTCGTCGTGCCGGGCGAGAAGGTCTATCAGGGCATGATCCTCGGCGAGCACTCCCGGGACAACGACCTGGAGGTGAACCCGATCAAGGAGAAGAAGCTCACCAACATCCGCGCCGCCGGCAAGGATGACGCGCTTCTCCTGACCCCGCCGCGGCGCATGACCCTGGAACAGGCGATCGCCTATATCGAGGATGACGAACTGGTGGAGGTGACGCCCTCCGCCGTGCGCCTGCGCAAGCGCTATCTCGACCCGCATGAGCGCAAGCGCCATGCACGCCGCGCGGAGAGCGAGGCGGCCTGAGGCGCCGGCTGCAGGGGCGGCGCGGCGCCGCCCCTCACAGCCACAGCACGCAGCCGGCCAGCATCGCGACCAGGATGTTGACGACGAGGGCGCAGAGGATCACCGCCAGGGTGAAGCCCAGCGCCCGGTCCTGAGGCACCCCCGCCACCACCGGCACGCCCCGGTAGAAGATGTAGAGGCTGTAGAGGCCGAGGAGGCTCAGGAAGCTCAGCGGCGGGAGGATGGCGAAGATGCCCGCCAGCCAGGATGCGGTCGGCGAATAGACCGCGAGCTTCATCGCCGCGACCTCGTCCCTGCTGCCCTCGAAACGTGGTGCCAGGGCCTGGATGATCTTCCCCAGCAGCCAGACACCGGCCAGGCCCAGCAGATAGGCGATGATGCTGTACAGCAGCAGCGTGCCGGTGCCGATCCGCTCCATGCCGGGATGCAAGCCCATCGTGCGGGCGATCATCGCCCCGCCGATGAAGCCTGCCGCCGCCGGCACCGCCGCCATGGGCATGGCATAGGCGGTGAAGAGGCTCCGCGTATCGGTGGTCTCCGCCGCGATCCTGTACCATTCCTCTCCTGGCTGCAGGATCAGCCCTCTGGCGCGTGCAACGATGTCCATGCGTCCTGACCCCTTCCGTTGCTTCCGGTCCGGCAGGGGGCGCATCCCCCGGCAGGGAAGGCAATGATCCTGCATGCTCGACAGTTCCGGCCCCGCGGTCCAGGCTGAATGCGGGAGGAACCCCATGCCTGAACCGCTCCGCATCGCCCGCCAGGGCTGCTTCTTCACCGGCGGCCGCTATGTGCCGCGCGGCGATGGCCGGGCCATGCAGGGCCAGATGTTCGTGCAATTCCAGGTCCCGGCGGAAATGCGCCGGCCGGAGCCGGTGGTGATGATCCACGGCACCGGGCAGACCGGCGCGAATTTCCTCGCCACGCCCGATGGCAGGCCGGGCTGGGCGGAGGATTTCCTGCGCGCCGGCTATGCCGTCTATGTCGTGGACCAGGCCGGGCGCGGGCGCTCCGGCCAGGATGCCGCGCATGGCGCCTATGACCGCTGGAGCGCGGAGCGGGTGGCGCAGACTTTTACCGATCCGGCCAGCCATGCGCTCTACCCGCAGGCGCGGCTGCACAGGCAATGGCCCGGCGGCAAGGGACGGCCTGGTGATCCGCTCTTCGACCAGTTCTATGCCTCGCAGGTGGACTACCTGGCCGATCCCGCGGCGACCGAGGCGCTGGTGCTGGAGGCCAATCTCGAATTGCTGGAGCGGATCGGCCCGGCGATCCTGCTGACCCATTCGCAATCCGGCGTCTTCGGCTGGAAGCTGGTCGATATGCGCCCCGACCTGGTGCGCGCCATCCTGGCCGTCGAGCCGAACGGCCCGCCCTTCTTCGACATCACCTTCCATGGCGGCGAGGACTGGTACCGGGACAGCGATGGGCCGGGCCGCCCCTGGGGCATCACCCGCCTGCCGCTGACCTTCGAACCGCCGGCCGAAAGCCCTGCCGACCTCGCGCCGCAACGGCAGGAGGCACCGGACGGCCCCGGCCTGGTCCGCTGCTGGCTGCAGGCCGAGCCGGCGCGGCAACTGCCAAGGCTGAAGGGCATTCCCATCGCGGTCGTGACCGGCGAGGCCAGCTACCGCGCCACCTGCGACCATTGCACGGTGAAATTCCTGCGCCAGGCCGGGGTGGAGGCCGAGCATCTCCGGCTGGAGGAGCACGGCATCCACGGCAACGGCCATATGATGATGCTGGAGGCGAACAGCGGCGAGATCGCCGCCCTCATGCTGCGCTGGCTGGAACGGCACCTTCCATGACGGGCGGCGTCCAGGCGCGTCCCGGCACGCTGGCCAGCAGGGATTGCGTATAGGGGTGCTGCGGCGCGGCGAAGAGCGCTGCGGTCTCCCCCTCCTCCACCACCTCGCCCCGGTGCATCACCAGGATGCGGTCGCAGATCTGCGCCGCCACGCGCAGGTCATGCGTGATGAAGACCAGCGAGAGGGAGAGGCGCTGCTTCAGCTCCGCCAGCAGCCGCAGCACCTGCGCCTGCACGGAGACATCCAGGGCGCTGACCGGCTCATCCGCCACCAGCACGCAGGGCTCCATGGCGAGGGCACGGGCCAGGCCGATGCGCTGGCGCTGGCCGCCGCTGAACTCATGCGGGAAGCGGTCCACGGCGCTGGGGTCGAGGCCGACCAGGGCCAGCATCTCCCGCGCCCTGGCCCGCGCCGCGGCCCTGGACAGGCCATGGATCACCGGCCCCTGCGCGATCAGGTCGCCAGCACGGCGTCGCGGGTTCAGCGAGGCGAAGGGATCCTGGAACACCATCTGAATGCGGCGCGTCATGGGGCGGAACTGTGCCCGGCTCATGCCGCGGATATCGGTGCCCTCCAGCGCGATCCGGCCGCCATCGGCGGCAAGCAGATGCACCAGCATCCGCGCCACGGTGGACTTGCCGGAGCCGGATTCCCCGACGATGCCGAGCGTCTCGCCGCGGCGCAGGGTGAAGTCCACACCTTTCACCGCATGCACGATGCGGCGGCGGCCGAACATCCCGCCGGTGCGGTAGGTTTTCTCCAGGCCCTTCACCTCCAGCACCGGCGGGCCGAATTCCGGAGGCGGGCGGTCGGGCGGGGTCAGCGGCGGCACCGCGGCGATCAGGGAACGGGTATAGGGATGCTGCGGCGCCTGCAGCACCTGGGAGGCCGGGCCGGTTTCGACGATGCGGCCGGTCTGCATCACCGCGACGCGGTCGGCGATCTCCGCCACTACGCCGAAATCATGGGTGATGAACAGCACGCCCGTGCCGCGGCGGGCCTGGATGTCCTTGATGAGGGCCAGGATGCGCGCCTGGGTGGTCACGTCCAGCGCCGTCGTCGGCTCGTCCGCGATCAGCAGATGCGGCTCCAGCGCCAGGGCCATGGCGATCATGGCGCGCTGGCGCTGGCCGCCGGAAAGCTCATGCGGATAGGCGCGGGCGGCGAGCGGCGGGTCGGGGATGCCGACCTCGGCCAGCAATTCCAGCACGCGGGCCCGGCGGGCGGCGCGGGGCATGTCCC
>CALGVL010000012.1 GCA_937930165.1 uncultured Acetobacteraceae bacterium | reverse complement strand
GGCGGCGCTGCGGATCATGGCCGGGCCGCCGATGTCGATGTTCTCGATGCAATCCTCGAAGCTGGCGCCCTTCGCCACCGTCGCCTCGAAGGGGTAGAGATTCACCGCCACCAGGTCGATCGGCGCGATACCGTGCTGCTGCATCTGGCCCTGGTGCTCCGGCAGGTCGCGGCGGCCGAGCAGCCCGCCATGCACCTGCGGCACCAGGGTCTTCACCCGGCCGTCGAGGATCTCGGGGAAGCCGGTATGCTCGGAGACATCCTTCACCGGCACGCCGGCCTGCCGCAGCGCCGCGGCGGTGCCGCCGGTGGACAGGATCTCGACGCCCCGCCCGGCCAGGAAGCGGCCGAACTCCACCAGTCCGGTCTTGTCGGAGACAGAAAGAAGCGCGCGGCGGATCGGGACGAGATCGGTCATTTCAAGCACTCCGGCGGGGAGGGCCGCGGCATAGACCCGCCCGCCGCAAGCCGCAATTCCGGAAGCCCGTCGCTACAGCCCCAGCAGGTCCAGGGTGCGGTTCACCACCTTGGCCTCGGTGAACCGCTCCAGCGCCCGTGCCCGCCCGGCCTCGCCCATGCGGGCCCGCAGCGCGGGGTCGGCCGCCAGCTTCGCCAGGGCGGCGGCCAGCGGCTCCACCGTGGCGGGCGGCACCAGGAAGCCGGTCTCGCCCTCCACCACCTGCTCGCGCGGGCCGCGCACATCGGTCGCCACCACGGGCAGGCCGGTCAGCATGGCCTCAATGACCGACATCGGCAGGCCTTCGAAATGGCTCGGCAGGGCGAAGACATCCGCCGCCGCCAGCACCCGCGCCACGTCATGCCGGTAGCCGAGGCGGCGGATCCGCGCCCCCAGCACCGCCTCCGCACGGGTGAAGTGGGGTTCCAGATCCTCTCCGTGGTCGGAGTCCAGGCGCTCCCCCACGACCCAGAGCGTCGCGCCCGGCACGCCCTCCATGGCGCGGAGCAATTCGGGGTAGCCCTTGTGCCGCACCAGGCGGGAGACGGCGACCACCACGCAATCCTCCGGCCCGGCGCCGAATTCCGCCCGCAGCGCGGCGCGGGCCGCTGGATCGGGGTGGAAGGCCGCCGGATCGCGCCCGTTCAGCACCGCGACCGGACGGCCATGGATGCGCAGGCGGCGGGCATCCTCCGCCTCCTCCTCGCTGACGGTCAGATAGATGTCGGTGATGCGCCCCGCCGCCCATTCCAGCCCGAGCGACAGCCCGCGCCGCCAGAGCGGCCCCGGCTGGTTGAACAGGTAACCGTGGCAGGTATAGGCGACGCGCGGCACGCCCGCCGCCCGCGCCGCCGCCCGCGCCAGTATGCCGCTGATCGGCATATGCGCGTGCACCAGGTCGAAGCGCTCCGCCCGGAACACCCGCAGCAGCGCGCGGAAGGCCCGGGCCTGCGCCGCCGGGTTCAGGCTGCGTGCCATCGGCACCGGGATGATGCGGAAGCCCTCGGCGCGCGGCAGGTCCAGCAGCGGGCCCTCGGCGCAGATGCCCACGACCTCATGCCCGCGCGCCCGCGCGCCGCGCATCAGCGGCAGCAGGAAGTGCCGCAGCGAGAAATCGACGTTGATGACCTCTGCGATCTTCAGGGGCGGGGTCAGCCTTCCGGCGGCGGCTCGCCCGGCATCGTCGCGCTGACGCGGTTGATGGCCCATTGGATCGTGTCCTCGCCAGGCTCCGCCTGCAGCACGATCTGCTGGGTCCGCCGCGCCTCGCCGCCGAGATAGACGCTCTCCTCCACCGCCACCTTCGCGCCCTTGGCGCGCAGCCGCCAGCCATGGCCGGAGGGCAGGCGCAGCAGCACCCCCTCCCCGTCCTGCACCGGGCTGGCCACCACCGCAGGATGCAGGTGGAAGCGCACCAGGAAGGCGGGGATGGGCGTCCCTGCTTCCTGCATCTCCACGATGTCCTCGCCGCGCAGGTCGTCGCCCGTCTCGGCCAGGTAGAGCCGGCGGCGGTGGACGGCGCCGAAGGGCTTGCGCCAGCCGTCATGGCTGGCTTCCAGCCATTGCGCCCCGCCGGCCTCGTGCCGGTCGGCCTCCACCCGTTCCGGGCGGCGGCCCAGGCCCTCCTCCTTCAGCTCGCTGCTGTTGGTCTCGGCCAGGACCAGGGTCGAATGGGCGGCGGTGGCGCGCAGCGCGTCGCGCCACTCGCCCTCGGCCGCCGGAGCGGCACCACAATTGACGATCACCCGGTCGCGCCCGACCGACATCTCGAAGGAGAGCGTCCCGGCATGGGCGAAGCGGTCCGCGCCGCGCGGCAGGCCGGAGCCCACATCCCGCGCCCGTCCAGGCGGCGGCGGCCCGGTATCGGCGATGACCAGGGTGCGGCCGGCCTGGAGGCGGTGGAAGCCGCTCTCTTCCAGGAGCATCGGGGCGCGGCCTCGCGCCTGGCCCTGGGTCAGCACCAGATCAACCTGGGCGGCCCCTTCCTCCCGCGTGCCGTTGAACAGCGCCAGGCCGCCATCGCCGTGGCGGAACAGGCGCAGCGCCTGGCCGGCGCGCTCCAGCACCGTCGCCAGCACCGCCGGGGCATTGATGCCGGCACCGTGCAGCAGGTTGCGGATCTCGATCAGGTCCTGGATCGCCGCCATCAACTGGCCGGGGGAGCGCTCCACATGCCCGCCATCCGGATGGAATTGCCGCTCCAGTTCGCCCGGCAGGAAGCGGAGCGCCCGGTTCATCCAGGCCTCCTCCTCCAGCGCCACCGCCGCGGCCATGGCGCCCTTCAGCGTGACCAGCGCGCCGCGATGCAGCGCCTCCGCCGGCAGGCTGGCGACCACGCCGCGGGCATCCTGCGCCAGCCGGACCAGCAGGCGGCGGCGGAAGCCATCCTCCGCCGTCGCCGCCACGAAGTCCCAATGACCGAGCCAGGCAGAGATGCGCGCCGCCGCCACCTCCGGCGCCTGGGCGAGTTCCTGGTCGGAGCCGCGGGCCAGCCAGTCCTCGGTCAGGTCGCGGGCGCGCAGCCGGGCGGCATCGGTGCCGAGCGCCCGCAGGTCGCGCAGCCAGGCGAAGCCATGCGCAGCGGCGCGCCAGGTGATGGAGCCTGCGGCCTCATCCCAGCCCTCGGCACCGCGGGCTTGGCCCTCCGCCGCCGGTTCCAGCCGGCGGGCGGTGCCATGGACCTCGAATTCGCCCCGCATCAGCCGGGCGCCGCGATTGGCGTCGCCGGGCCACAGGTCACGGAAGGCGCGGGCCGGCGCATCCGGCACCTTCACGGGCTTGAGGCCGGAGAGAAAGCGGCGCGTGGTCCGCAGCAGGTCGCGCATCAGCCACCCCCCTCCCCGCGCAGCGCCCGGATGGCCTGCGCATAATCCGGCGCGCCGAAGACGGCGGTGCCGGCCACCAGCACATCGGCGCCGGCCGCGATGCAGCGCGGCGCTGTCGCGGCGGTGACGCCGCCATCCACCTGCAACGCGATCTCCCGCCCCGACGCCTCGATCATGCGGCGCAGGGCGGAGATCTTGGGAAGCTGGCTGTCCAGGAAGGACTGCCCGCCGAAACCGGGATTGACCGACATCACCAGGATAAGGTCGCAGAGGTCGAGAACATTCTCCACTGCCGAAACCGGCGTCGCCGGATTGAGAACGACTCCCGCCCGCTTGCCCAGGCCCCGGATGGTCTGCAGCGTCCGATGCAGATGCGGGCCGGCTTCCGGATGCACGCTGATGAGGTCCGCCCCGGCCTTGGCGAAGGCCTCCAGATAGGGGTCGGCCGGGCTTATCATCAGGTGGACGTCGAAGGGCAGCGGGCAGTGCTTCCGCAGCGCCTGCACCACCACCGGGCCGAAGCTGATGTTCGGCACGAAATGCCCATCCATGATGTCGAGGTGCAGCCAGTCGGCGCCGGCCGCGGCGACGGCACGGACTTCCTCGCCCAGTCGGGCGAAGTCGGCGGCGAGGAGGGAGGGGGCGATCCGGACAGGGGCGGGCGGCATCCGGGCGGTTCTAGCGGCGGGGGTCCGGCGGGGGAAGCCGGGGATGGCTGGTCGAATCGGGAAAGGAAATTTTACATGCGAGAAACATCAAGGCGCATTTTTCCCCTCTTCCGGCCTTGGCCCGATCAGCAGTTGGCCTTGTGGCCTGCAATTTCTGGCCAAAGCCTCCCCCGACCGAACCGGGCCGGGCAAGTCGGCCCTCGGTGCTTTGCACCAACCGTTGGGGCGGCGCCTCGACCGCCCGCATATCGGCACCGTCGCGAACGGAGCCAAGCAGAACGGCGGCCCGGACCGGCAATGGTCCATACAGACCGCAGAGACAGGCCCCGAGTACCAGCAGGCGAAGGAGGCGGCAGCTGAGGCCGTCTGACGGATTCCATGAAGCTGAGTTTCAGCCGGATTCCTGGGCTGCCTGATCGGTGATTCATGGTGTGTCGGTTTGCGGGGGGCCGACATGCTGACGCGAATGAGCAAGTCCGGGCAGACGCCGGGGCACGAGTGGTTCAGACCCAATCCGAAACAGTTTTTAACTCAGAACCATGCTCCTGGGGTGGTATCAGATGCCTGCGCCATCACCCAGGCATTGATGGCAAGGTTGGAGCCCATGCTGCTGGCTGGTCCAGCAAACAGCGCACATGGAGGACAAACCAATGACGCACCCCAAGAACGACCAGGCGGTGGTGAACTCCATCGAGGCCCCGGAGGCTTCCATGGAGCTGACCGATGCCCAGCTCAACGATGTGGCAGGCGGCAGCGTCTGGAGCGGTATCGGGCATTTCGCCTTGGGCGCTGCCGAAGCCATCGGCGGCGTTGTGGAGACCGGGGCCTCGCTCGGGGCTTTAACACCGATCGGTGTTATCGGGATCGCGCACGGTGGCTACGAGATGGCCAAGGCCCTGGATGAAATCTTCACCGACGGAAAGGGCGGCCTCCCCTGACCCAGGTTGCGATCGGCTGAACGCCGAATCACAACGAGGCCTTCAGTCCGGTAGCCCGCCCGGCATTCGATCGGATCGATGCCGGGCGGGTGTCGTGGTGCCCTCCGGAGCCCCTCTAACGGCGGCATCCCAAGCCGCGATGCCACGCAGCGCGTCCGGAAGCTCCCGGAAGGCACACGGCCACATCGCCAACTGCTTCGGCGCATCCTGCCGATCTGCCGCGCGGGGAGGATGGGTGGCACAGGTCCAGGCTGACAGCGCCAGCCTCCGGCCCCGCACGGGAATGTCACCTCCGGCGCAAGGGCTCCCCCCTCCCCCGCCACTGACCCGCGCCCCGGTTCTGTGGGATCGTGGCGGCGATCCGGCTGGATCAATCCGGACAGGAGGACCGCCATGCGCCTGCGGATCCTGTGGCCTCTGGCCTTGCTCTGCGCCGCCCTGCTGCTGCCTCCGCCGGCACAGGCGCAGCAGGGGGTGGAGTGTGACCCCAAGCTGGAAACCTCCTGCCCCAACGGGGCGCGCTGCGAGGTGCCGTTGTGGAACTTCCTGTTCGGCGGCGGCGGCCGGTGCAGCATCGGCAGGCTCTGCAACGCGGATAGCGAGTGCCGGGCCGGCGAGGCCTGCATCGCCAGTCGTTGCAGCTTCCGGAGCTGCGTGGCGGACAGCGACTGCAGCGCCGACACGCGCTGCACCGGCGGCGCCTGCCGCCACCAGACCCGGCCCGCCTCCTCGCCTGCCGCGCCGGCGCAGTGAGGCGCGCGGCGCCTTTGCCCTGAACCGCGGGCCTATTCCCGCGCCCTGAAGCGGGCGACGAAGAACCCGTCCATCCCGCCCCGCTCGGCCCAGAGATCCGGCCGGGTGCGCAAGGTGCCGGCGGAGGTGACCGCCTCCCCCAGGCCCGGCACCTCTTCCGCCCGCACCGGGTCCGGTTCCAGGCCGAGCGCCGCCGCCGCCTCCAGATGCGCCTCCCCCTCCTCCGGCTGGAGGGAGCAGGTGGCCAGCACCAGCCGCCCGCCGGGCTTCAGCAGCCGCGCCGCATTGGCCAGCAGCGCGCGCTGCGCCTCCGCCATGGCCGGCACGTCGCGCGGGCGCTTGAGGTGCGGCACGTCCGGATGGCGGCGGATGGTGCCGGTGGCGGTGCAGGGCGCGTCCAGCAGCACGGCATCGAAGCGCGCACCGCCGGCATCCCAGGCCGCGGCATCGGCCTCCACCACCTCAGCGGGCAGGCGCAGCCGGGTGAGGTTCTCGCGCAGCCGGGCGGCGCGCTTGGGGTCGCGCTCCACCGCCGCAACCGAAGCGCCGGTCGCGGCAAGCTGCGCCGTCTTGCCGCCGGGCGCGGCGCAGAGATCGGCCACCCGCTCCCCCGCCCGCGCCGCCAGAAGGCGGGCCGGCAGGGCGGCCGCGGCGTCCTGCACCCAGAAGCCGCCCTCGGCGAAGCCGGGCAATTCCGTCACCCGCGTCCCCGGCGGCAGGCGCAGGCTGCCGGTGGGGAGCATCTCCCCTCCCTCCGGCGGGGTGGCGCCCGGAGCCAAGGTCAGGTCCAGCGGCGCCTCCCGCCGGTGCGCTGCGGCGATGGCGCGCACCGCCGGGCCATAGGCATCGTGCCAGGCGGTCCAGAGCCAGGGCGGCGTGTCCAGCCGTTCCGCATCCAGCCCCTCCAGCGCCGCCGGCCCGGCCTCCGCCACCCGCCGCAGCACGGCGTTCACCAGCCCGGCGAAGGGCCGCGGCGCCAGGGCCACCGCATTGGCGACGGCGGCATGCGGCGGCGTGCCGAGCAGCAGCAATTCCGCCGCGCCGATGCGCAGCGCCAGGCGGACCACCTCCGGCGGCTCCCGCCGCAGATAAGGCTCCAGCACCGCGTCCAGCGAGCCGGTACGGCGCAGCACCATGGCGGCGATGCGGTGCGCCGCCGCCCGGCCGCGCGGATCGAGGCGCGGGGGCAGCGCGTCCAGCGCCTCCTCCAGCGGCCGGCGGCGGGTGAGAACGGCATCCAGCAGGGCCAGCGCGGCGCGGCGGGCGGGGGAGGCGCCCATGGGGCGGGGGCTCGGGGGCATGAGGCGGCGATTTATGCCGCTCCACCCTCGCTTGCCAGACGGACCGCATGCTAGTCCGCGCATCCATGCACATCGCCCCTCTCGCCAGCGAGCACCGCCCCTTCGGCCAGGTGTCGGAGACGCTGGAGCGCCGCCCGAAACTGGTCCTGGTGCTGCTCTGCCTGGCGCTCTGGCTGCCGGGCTTCTTCACCCTGCCGGCCACCGACCGGGACGAGGCGCGATTCGCCCAGGCCAGCCGCCAGATGATCGAGAGCGGCGATTATGTCCGCATCCATTTCGGCCAGGAGGAGCGGAACAAGAAGCCCGCCGGCATCCACTGGCTGCAAAGCGCCTCGGTGCAGGCGCTGGAGGCGACGGGGCTGGGCGACCGCTCCGATATCTGGGCCTACCGGGTGCCGAGCCTGCTCGGCGCGCTCCTTGCGGTGCTGGCGACCTTCCATTGGGGCCGGGCGCTGGTCGGGCGGCGCGCGGCCTTCCTCGGCGCCGCCATGCTCGCCTCCTCCCTGGTGCTGGTGGCCGAGGCGCATATCGCCAAGACGGATGCGGCGCTGCTGGCCACCATCGCCGGCGCCATGGGCCTGTTCGGCCAGGCCTATCTTCGGCCCGGCGTCTTCACCGCGCGGCAGGCGGCCGGGTTCTGGCTGCTGCTCGGCCTGTCGGTGCTGCTGAAGGGGCCGATCGGGCCGATGGTGGCGCTGCTGACCGGCATCACCCTGGCGGTCGTGGACCGCGGCGCCCCCTGGCTGCGCGCCCTGCGCCCGGCCTGGGGCCTGCCGCTGATGCTGGCCGCGGCGGCACCCTGGTTCGTCGCCATCGGCATCGCCACGGAGGGCCGCTTCTTCGAGCAGGCGGTCGGCGGCGACATGCTCTCTAAGATCGGCTCGGGCGAGGAGAAGCACTGGGGCCCGCCGGGCTACTACCTGCTGACCTTCCTCATCGCCGCCTTCCCCTCCGCCTGGATCGTGCTCTGCGCCCTGCCGGCGGCCTGGCGCGACCGGCTCTCCCCCCCGACGCGCTTCCTGCTGGCCTGGATCGTGCCGAGCTGGCTGGTCTTCGAGGCGGTGCAGACGAAGCTGCCGCACTACACCCTGCCGGCCTTCCCGGCGCTTATGCTGCTGGGCGCCGCCTGGGCCATGGACCCGCTGCGGCAAATGCCGCCGCGCTGGCTGCGCTGGCTGGGGGTGGCAGGGCTGGCCCTGGTGGCGCTGGGGCTGGGGGTGGCCGCCCTGGTAGCGCCCTGGTCCACCATGCACAGGATCCTGCCGGGTGGGCCGCTCGTCCTGCCGCTGGCGGGGCTGCTGCTCTGGCTGGTGCTGCGCGCGGCGCGGCTGGGGGAAGGGGGCCGGGCCGGACTGGCCGGCGCGCTGCTGGCCGTGCCGCTCTATGCCGCGGTGCTGGAGGGGGTGGTGCCGTGGCTCGCGCCGCTCTGGATCGCACCGCGGCTGCAGGCGGCGCTGGCGGCCGAGGCGCCCGGCCTGAAAGCCGCCGATTTCGGCATCACCGGCCATTCCGAGCCCTCGGTCGTCTTCGCCATGGGCACGGAGACGCATCTGCTGCGCACCGGCACCGACGCCGCGCGCTTCCTGGCCGCCGCGCCGGGGCGGGTGGTGGCCGTGGGCAACCGGGCCGAGGCGGATTTCCGGCAGGAGGCCGCCGCCCTGTCGCTGCAACCGCGGGAGATCGGCACGGTGACAGGGCTGAACTACTCGCGCGGCCGCTGGGTGACGCTGATCCTCTACCGGGCAGGACCATGATCGAGTGGGCGACGGAGCTGGTCGCCGCCGGGGGCCTGCTCGGCCTCTTCCTGCTGATGGTGGCCGAGAACCTGTTCCCACCCATCCCTTCCGAGGCGATCATGCCCCTGGCCGGCTTCGCCGCGGCGCGCGGCCAGATGTCCCTCACCGGGGCGATCGCCGCCGGGGTGGCGGGCTCGGTCGTCGGCAATGCGGTGTGGTTCGAGGCCGCCCGCGCCTTCGGGACGGGGCGCATCTACCGGCTGCTGGACCGCTTCGGCCACTGGGCCGGGCTGGGACATGCGGAGCTGCGGCAGGCCGAGGCGGCGCTCCGCCGCAACGGCCCGGCCGCGGTCTTCCTGACGCGGCTGATGCCGGGGCTGCGCACCGTCATCTCCATCCCCGCCGGGCTGGTGGAGATGCCGCGCTGGCCCTTCTACATCTGGACAGCCCTCGGCACCGCGGTCTGGACCGGCGGGCTGGCCGTGGCCGGCTTTGTGCTGGAGGACCGCTTCCACCTGGTGGAGGCATGGGCCGGCCCGGTCGGCTTCGGCATCATGGGGCTGGTCATGGCCGGGATCGGCTGGCAGCTCTGGAAGGGACGGCGCGGCTGAACGGCCCTGCTGGCCGGAGGGTGCCCCCCTTCCCTCCAGGCCGGATCGGGCCAACCATGAGGCGGAACGGAGAAGGCCACGACCCGGCCGCGAGAGAGGACGCCATCCATGCCACAGGACGCTGCCCGCGCCTGGACCCCGGCCGAGTTCCGCACCCTGGTCCTGGTCTCCGGGGCGCATCTGGTCAGCCATTTCCACATCCTGGTCCTGCCGCCGCTCTTTCCCCTGCTGCGGGACTGGCTGGGGGTGGGCATCGTCGAGCTTGGCTTGGCGCTGACGGTGTTCAACGTCGTCTCGGGCGTGGTGCAGACGCCGATGGGCTATGCGGTGGACCGGTTCGGCTCCCGCGCCGTGCTGGTCGGCGGGCTGTGCCTGGCGGCGGTCGCCTTCGTGCTGCTCGGGCTCTTCGGCACCTATGCTTGGCTGCTGGCGGCGGCGGTCCTGCTGGGGATCGCCAACAGCGTCTACCATCCGGCGGATTACGAGATGCTGTCCCGCGCCATCGGCGAGGCGCGGATCGGCCGCGCCTTCTCCATCCACACCTTCGCCGGCTATCTGGGCGGCGCCATTGCCCCAGGCGTGATGCTCGGCCTGACGGCCCTGGTCGGGCTGCCGGCGGCGCTGATGGCGGCCGGGCTGGTGGGGCTGCTGGCGGCGATCCCGCTGGTCTTCCTCTCCGTGGCCGATGCGGCGCCGACGCGGGTGGCGGTGCAGCGGGTGGCCGGGGCGGGCGGCCCGGCGACTTCCGTGCTGACGCCGGCGGTCATCCTGCTGACCGCCTTCTTCACCCTGCTCAGCCTCGCCACCGGCGGGGTGCAGAATTTCTCGGTGGTGGCGCTGGTCGGCGGCTATGAGGTGTCCCTCGCCTCAGCGAACCTGGCGCTGACCGGCTTCCTGTTCCTGAGCGCGCTCGGCGTGCTGGTGGGCGGGGTGATCGCCGACCGCACCAGGCGGCATGGCGATGTCGCGGCGCTCGGCTTCGGCGGGACGGCGGTGCTGATCGCCCTGGTCGGGCTGGTGCCGATGGGGCCGGTGCCGCTGGTGCTGGCGATGTCGCTGGCCGGCTTCCTCTCCGGCATGATCATGCCCTCCCGCGACATGCTGGTGCGGGCGGCGGCGCCGCCCGGCGCGGTCGGCCGGGTCTTCGGCATCGTGACCACCGGCTTCAACATCGGCGGGACGCTGGGGCCGATGCTCTATGGCTGGCTGATGGACCATGGCGAGCCGAAGCTGGTCTTCGCCGTCTCCGTCGGCTTCATGCTGCTGACGGTGGCGCTGGCGCTGATAGGCGACCGGCGGATGAAGCGGCTGCAGCCGGCGCCAGCGGGGGAGTAGGCGAAAGCCGCCTATTCCGCCTCCCGGTGCACGTCATGGGTGACGATGCCGGGATCCTCGGGCGGCAATTCCAGCCAGTCCCGCTGCGCCAGGGTGCGGCGGGTGTCCTCGTAGCCGCCCTGCCAGTGCTCCCGCATCGTCTCGGGGCCGAATTCGTAGTCCTTCGCCTGCCCCTCATAGGCTTTCTGCTGATAGATCAGGTGCAGGATGGCGATGCGCGGCAGGCGGGCGAGGCGCTCCCGCATCGTCCGCTCCTCCGCGGTCAGCACCTCCTCCGGCAGTTTCGACAGCGCCTGTTTCAGCGACAGCTCCCAGCGGCGCCGCCGGGTGAAGGCATCGGTGTTCATGCGAGTGCGGGAGGAGTAGCGGATGTCCTTCTCCCGCCCCAGCACCTCCTCCATGTCACGCGGCAGCGGGCCGCGGGCGGGGAACAGGTCCACCTGGAAGACCACAGTGTCGTGGCCATTGGTCTCGTCCTCCAGCAGGTACTGGAGCGGCGTGTTCGAGACCAGGCCGCCATCCCAGAAATACTCGCCCTCGATCCGCACCATTGGCAGCCCGGGCGGCAGCGCGCCGGAGGCCATGACATGCTCCGGCCCGATCCGGCGCTCCACCGTGTCGAAATAGCGGAAATTGCCGGTCATCACATTCACCGCGCCGACTGCCAGCCGCGGACGCCCCTCCGGTTGCGCCAGCAGCGTCCAGTCCACCAGCTCCTCCAGCGTCTCCCGCAGCGGCCCGCTGTCGTAGAAGGAGGTGGCGCTCTCGCTGCCGCGGGGCGCCAGCCAGGGATTGACCGGATGCGGCCGGAACAGGCCGGGCTGGCCCAGTGCCAGGGTCGCCCAGGCACTTTGCAGGTTCCGCGCCTTGCGGAACTCGTCCCCGTCCGGCGTCACCGGCCAGACCGGGCGCGTCGTCACCTTCTCCCAGAAGGCGCGGAGCCGTTCCAGCCGCCGCTCCGGCGGATTGCCGGCGATGATTGCGGCATTGACCGCGCCGATGGAGACACCGGCCAGGAAATCCGGCTCCAGCCCCGCTTCATGCAGGGCTTGGTAGACCCCGGCCTGGTAGGAGCCGAGGGCGCCGCCGCCTTGCAGGACCAGGGCGATGCGGCTGAAGGCGCATGGGGTCGGCGGGACGGGGTCCATCGGGATGCTCCGCTGGGGCGGGCATCCTAGCTGCTCCCGCCCGCCCCGCCTCCCCCATCCTGCCCGGCAGGGCTATGCTGCGGGGCACGGAGGGACGAAGCATGGCCGGCACCGCGCGCGCGAACGACCAGCAGGCGCAGCTTCAGGCGCTCTATGCGGAGATGCGGCCGCACAACCTCTATCCGCTGTGGGAGGTGCTGCACGCCCTGGTGACGCCCACCCCCCGCTCCCCGGCCCTGGCGCATCTCTGGCCCTATGCGCCGGCCCGCGACTACCTGCTGCGCGCCGGCGACCTCATCAGCGCCGAGCAGGCGGAGCGCCGGGTGCTGATCCTGGAGAATCCCGGCCTGCCCGGCAGTTCCGCCGTCACGCCCAGCCTTTATGCTGGGCTGCAACTGATCCTGCCGGGCGAGGTCGCGCCCTGCCACCGCCACACCCAATGCGCGCTGCGCTTCGTCATGGAAGGCGACGGCGCCTATACGGCGGTGGACGGGGAGAAGGCAGTGATGCGCCCCTTCGACCTGGTGCTGACGCCGAATTGGCAATGGCACGACCACGGCAATGAAAGCGGCCGGCCGATGATCTGGCTGGACGGGCTCGATATCCCGACCGTCCGTTTCTACGATGCCAGCTTCGCCGAGCGCCTGCCCACCCCCTCGCAGAGCGAGGCCACGCCCCCCGGCGACAGCCTGCGCCGCTACGGCCGCAACCTGCGCCCCTTCCGCGCCACCGCCGCGGATCGCCGCCCGGCGCATCAGCCGCTCTTCCACTACCCCTATGCCGAGTGGCGGGAGAGCCTGCTGGCCCTCGCGGCGGTGGAGGCGCCGGACCCGCATCTCGGCCATGCCATGGAATTCGTGAACCCGGCCGATGGCGGCCCGGTCATGCCGACCATCGCCGCGCATGTCCGCCACCTGCCCGCCGGCTTCGAGACGAAACCCCGCCGCAGCACCGACGGCACGGTCTTCGTCGTTGTCGAGGGTCGCGGCACGGCGCGGGTGGAGGGTCGCGAATTCCCGCTGGCCGAGCGCGACCTGCTGGTTATCCCCTCCTGGCACGCCCTGGAATTGCAGGCCGAGAGGCCGCTGATCCTGTTCGGCTATTCCGACAAGGCGGCGCAGGAGAAGCTGCTGCTCTACCGGGAGGAGCGGCAGGCGGCCGGAGCGGCGCCGCAGCGGCGCCCCGCCGTCACCGCGCCCCGGCCAGTCTTGGCATCCGGTCCGGGGAGGCGGCGATCTCGCGTGCCGCCGCCCCCCAAGCCGCGAGCCGTTCCGGCCCGGCCGGGTGCGTGTCCAGCAGTCCAGCCGTCACCCGGCTGCTGCCGGACCCGGCCAGTTTCACCCAGATGCCGGAGGCTTGGTCGAGATCGTAGCCGGCCCGGGCGGTGATATAGGCCGCAAGGTAGTCCGCCTCGCGCTCATCCGCCTTGGAATAGGCCAGCCGCCCGGCATAGGCGCCGAGCCCGGAAAGATCGCCCAGCCCCGTATAGGCCCCGAGGGCGGCCCCGACCAGGGCGCCGAGGGTGGTCCGGGTCTGCGCGCCGGCGACGTGCCGCGCGATGTGATGCGCGAATTCATGCGCGACCACGGCGGCCAGTTCGGCATCACTGTCCACGACGCGCAGCAGCCCGGCGGTCACGGCGATATCGTCGGAGCCGGCAGCATAGGCGTTCACGGTATCGGACGGGTCATAGGCTATGCGGAAGCTGCAATTCCGGCCGTGCTGCGCCTGGCAGATGACCTGGGCGGCGGCGGCGATGCGGGTGGCGACGCGGCGCAGCATGGCCTTCTGCTCCTCCGGGCCGCGCGCATGCTCGCGCAGCGGGGGCGCCGAGGCGATCTCCCGCTGCGCGGCGGCGAGCGCCCCCTGGCCAGGATCGGGCAGGCTGTATCGCGGGCCGCAGCCGCCGAGCAGGGCGGCGGCGAGCAGGAACGCCGGAAGCATCCGCAGCATGATGGGCCTCCGTTCAGGGACCCGGAACGCGGACAGAACCGGTGCAGCCAGCGCCGGTTTCCGGCAGGCGGGAAGGGCTGGGCGCCGCGTCTCATGCCAAGACCGCAACAGCGCCGGCGAACCCCTCCCCTCGCCCATGCGTTCCGGTTGTGACAGCAGAGGGACCGGATCCATGTCCGACCGGAACAAGGAAAAGCACCATTCCAGGCATTACGATTCCCGGCCCGGCAGCGCGCCGGACCGCAGCGAGCAGATCGGCTCCATCGACTCCTTCCCGGCCAGTGATCCGGTCGCGTCCACCACTGCCACCGGTTCCCGCGCTGTCTCACCGCAGGAGATGATGGATCAGTCGAATTCGCCCCCGGCGAAAGCGGATGATTGCGTCCCCGTGACTGCCCGCTTCCGCAGCCGGGAGGCCGCCAAGCTCGCGGTGGAAACCTTGGTGCGCGAAGGGCCGATCGACCCTCGCCAGGCGGAGATCACCCGGGCCGATGACGCGGTGACGGTCAGCCTGACCATGCCTCGCGGGGATGCGGGCCGGATCGGCGATATGCTGAAGCGGCAGGAGGGCTGCCTGGGCTGACGGCTGGCCGAGATCCGTCGAGCCGGCGATTTACGTCCTGGGCGTCGCCGCCCAGGACGATACTGGCCTATTCCGCCACCGGCGCCGCATGGCCCGGCGTGCCCGGCAGGGGCACGCCCTTGCTGGTGCTGTATTCGAAATGCAGGGCCTCCCCAGGGAAGACGCGGGGGTGGATAGCATGTGCTGCCATCGCCGCCTCGGAGAAGCCCTGCAGGATCAGCTTCAGCTTGCCCGGATAGGTGGCGATGTCGCCGATGGCATAGATGCCGGGGGTGGTCGTCTCGCAGGTGGCGGGCGTGACGGTGATGTGGCTGCGCTCCAGCCCGAGGCCCCAATGCGCGATCGGCCCCAGGTCCATGGACAGGCCGTAGAAGGGCAGCAGGTGATCGGCGGGGATGGTCCTCGTTTCCCCCTTCAGCGTGGCGACCACCACGCCGGAGAGGCGGGAGCCGTCGCCCTCCAGCCCATGGAGCTGGTAGGGGATGGCCATTTCGATCTCGCCCCGTGCCGCGGCCTCGTCCAGCCGGGCGGCGCTTTCCGGGGCGGCGCGGAATTTCGGGCGGCGGTGGACCACGGTGACCCTGGCCGCAATCTCCTTCAGGCTCAGCGCCCAGTCCACGGCGGAATCGCCACCGCCGGCGATGACCACCCGCTTGCCGCGGAAATCCTCCCGCCGGGCCACCAGGTAGCGGACTGCGCCTGAGGCCTCGTAGCCGTGCAGCCCCTCCAGCGGCGGGCGGTTGGGGCCGAAGGCGCCGGCGCCGGCGGCGATGATGACGGCCCGCGCCCGGATCACGTCGCCCATGGAGGTTTCCAGGATGAAGATGCCGTCCACCTCCCGCAGCCGCTCCACCCGGCGGCCGAGCAGGTAGAGGGGCGTGAAGGGCGCCGCCTGGCGCTCCAGCCTCGCGATCAGATCCTGGGCGTCGATCGCGGGATGGGCGGGGATGTCGTAGATCGGCTTCTCGGGATAGAGCGCGGTGCATTGGCCGCCGATGGCGTCCAGCGCGTCGATCACGGCGCAGCGCATCCGCAGCATGCCGCATTCGAACACGGCGAAGAGCCCCACCGGGCCCGCCCCGATGATCGCGACGTCGGTCTCGACGGTTGCGGTCATGGCGTCTTCCTTCATCAGGCCGGGCGTCATAGAGGAGAGCCGGGGCCGGCGCCACACCTGGAGCCCCTTGGGCAACACAGCCCTTGCATGTGCGGCCCGGCCCTTGAAGCGGCACCACCCCGCCGCAAGACTCCAGCCCCAGCACGAGTCCCGGATCCGATGGAAGGCCCGATCACGGTGCTATTGCCCGACCTTGCCGCGACGGAGCGCCTGGCCGCCCGCCTCGCCCCCGCGGCGCGGCCGGGGGATGCGCTGCTGCTGCAAGGCCCGCTGGGCGCCGGCAAGAGCGCCTTCGCCCGCGCCTTCCTGCGCAGCCTGGCGGGCGACCCGGCGCTGGAGGTGCCCTCCCCCAGCTTCACCCTGGTGCAGAGCTACGACCTGCCCGGCGGGGTGGAGGCACATCATTTCGATCTCTACCGCCTCTCCGGCCCGGCAGACCTCACCGAGCTTGGCTGGGAGGAGGCGCTGCGGGGCATCGTGCTGGTGGAATGGCCGGAACGGCTGGGCGCCGAGCGGCCGGCGGATGCCCTGACCGTTACATTGTCACATGGCAAGGGCGAGGAGGAGCGGGTGGCCACCCTCTCCGGCTGGCCGGATCGCTTGGAGAAGCTGCTGGCGTGAGATTTCCGGACCCCTTCCTCGCCGCCCATGGCTATGGCGCCGCGGAGCGCCACCCCCTGCCGGGCGATGCCAGTTTCCGCCGTTATATCCGGCTGGTCGGCGGGCCGCGCCCCGCCCTGCTGATGGACGCCCCGCCGCCCGAGGATGTGCGCCCCTTCGCCAGCCTGGCCCGGCACCTGCTGGCCGCCGGCCTCTCCGCGCCGGAGATCCTGGCGGAGGATCCGGAGGCCGGCTTCCTCCTCATCGAGGATTTCGGCGACGCCACCCATGCCGGGCTGCTGGATGCCGGCGCCGACCCCCTGCCCCTCTATGAGGAAGCGGCGGAAGCCCTGGCCACCCTGCACGCCGCCCCGCCCCCGCCCGGCCTGCCGGCCTGGGATGCGGCGGCGATGACGCGGGCCACGGCGGCTACCTTCCTGGACTGGTGGTGGCCGGCGAGTTTCGGCACCCCGCCGGGGCCGGAGATCCGGGCCGGGCTGGAGGCGGCGCTCAGTACCATGCTGGCCCCCTTCGCCGGGGCCAGGGGCATCGTCCACCGGGACTATTTCCCGGCCAATCTGATGCGGCTGGAGCGGCGCAAGGGGGCGCGGCGCACCGGCATCCTGGATTTCCAGGACGCCGGCATCGGCCACCCCGCCTATGACCTCGTCTCGCTGGTCGAGGATGCCCGGCGGGACGTGGCGCCGGAGGTGCGCCGGGCGGCCCTGGCGCGCTACCTGGCGCTGCGGCCGGGACTGGACCGCGGCGAATTCCTGGCCGCCATGGCGGCCCATGGGGCGCAGCGGCATCTGCGCGTCGCCGCGCTCTGGGTGCGGCTGGACCGGCGCGACGGCAAGCCGCAATACCTGCGCCACGGGCCACGCTGCTGGGCGCTGCTGGAACGCTCCCTGTCGCAGCCGGCCTGCGCGCCGCTGCGCGAATTCCTCGATGCGCACGTGCCGCAGGAATTGCGGCGCAACCCGCCAGCCCGTACGGAGGCCGCATGATCACCCTGACCCATGCGATGGTGCTGGCGGCCGGGCTCGGACTGCGCATGCGGCCGCTCACCGAGGACACCGCCAAGCCGCTGCTGATGCTGCACGGCCGCAGCCTGCTGGACCGCGCGCTGGACCGGCTGGAGGAAGCCGGGATCGAGAATGTGGTGGTGAACGCGCATTGGCACGCCGACCAGGTGGCCGCTGCCCTCGCCGCCCGGACCTCGCCCCGCATCACCCTGCAAAGGGAGGAGGTGCTGCTGGAAACCGGTGGCGGCGTGAAGCGCGCCTTGCCGCTCCTCGGCCCCGGCCCCTTCGCCGTGGCGAATGGCGACAGTGTCTGGCTGAATGGCCCTTCCCCGGCTCTCACGCGCATGGCCGCCGCCTTCGACCCGGAGCGGATGGACGGACTGCTGCTGCTGGTGCGCAGCGCCCAGGTGATGGGCGAGGTCGGGCGCGGCGATTTCCTGATGGACCCGCTGGGCCGGCTGCGGCGGCCGAAGGAGCGGGAGCTGGCGCCCTACATCTTCGCCGGGGTGCAGATCCTCTCCCCCGCCCTGTTCCGGGATGCGCCGGAGGGCCCCTTCAGCCTGAATCTTCTCTACGACCGCGCCATCGAGGCCGGGCGCCTCTACGCGCTGGTGCATGACGGGGTGTGGTTCCACCTCTCGACGCCGCCGGATCTGCAGCAGGCGGAGGCGGCGATGCGGGCAGGGCTGGTCCGGGCCCTGTTCTGATGCCGCGCTCCGGCCAGGTGAAGCAGGGGGCGGGCGGCTTCGCCGCGATCACCGCCCCCTTCTTCCGCATCTACGACATCCCCGCGCATCTGCCTTTCCTGGATTGCCTCGCCACGGGGGTGCTGCGCCTGGTCGAAGCGCCAGAGAAGCTCTCCCGCGTCACCATCCTGTTGCCGACGCGGCGTTCCGCTCGCGCCCTGCGCGCCGCCTTCCTGCGCGCGGCCGATGGCGCCTCCCTGCTGCTGCCGCGCATGCGGGCGCTGGCCGGCCTCTCGACCGAGGACGCGGATGAGCTGGCCCTGCCCGCGCTGCTCGACCTGCCGCCGGCGGTGGAGCCGCTGCGTCGGCAGGCGGTGCTGACCGAATTCATCCGCAAGCTGCCCATGACCTATGGCGGCCCGGCCACGCCGGAACAGGCCTGGTCGCTCGCCGGCGCCCTCGGCACCCTGCTGGACGAGATCGCGCTGGAGGAGCGCGACCTCGATCTGCTGGTCGGCAGCCCGCCGGATGAGCTGGTCCGGACTTGGCTCGACCGCCTGGAAGCCCTGGTGCCGGAGGAGCACGCCATCCACTGGCAGGTCACGCTGACCTTCCTGCGCGGCGTCTTCGAGGAATGGCAGGCCTGGCTGCGCGAGCATGGGCTGCTCGATATCGGCATGCGCCGCGTGCAGGCGCTCAGGGCGCAGACGCGGGCCTGGCAGGCGGAGCCGCCGAAGGATCCGGTGATCGCCGCCGGCATCGGCGTCGGCGGCACCATCCCGGCGGCGGAGGAACTGCTTCGCGTCGTGGCGACGGAATTGCCGCAGGGCGCGGTGGTGCTGCATGGCGTGGACCAGTTCTCGGCCGAGGCGGTCTGGGACGCGATCCGGGATGCGCCCACCCACCCTTTTTGCGGCCAGCAACGCCTGTTGCACCGACTCGGCGCGGTGCGGGAGGATGTACGGCGCTGGCATGGCTGTGCGCCGGAGGAGAGCATCGCCCACGCCGCCCCGGCCGGGCGCCCCGAATTGCTCGGCATGGCGCTGCGCCCCGCGGCGGGGCTTCCGGCTTGGCAGTCGCGCCGGCCCGCACAGTGGAAGGCAGCGATGGCAGGCATGTCCCTGCTCGCGGCGCCAGATGCGCAGACCGAGGCGGCGGCCATCGCCCTCTCCCTGCGCGAAGCCCTGGAGGATCCGCGTGCCCGCGCCGCGCTGGTGACGCCGGACCGCGACCTGGCGCGGCGCGTCACGGCCGAATTGGCGCGGCACGGCATCACTGCTGACGACTCTGCCGGCGAGCCCCTGGCCGAGACTCCGGCCGGCGGCTTCCTGCGGCTGCTGGCGCGCATGGGGGCCTCCGATCTCGCCCCGGTCCCGCTGCTGGCGGTGCTGAAGCATCCCCTCTGCGCCGGCGGCTGGGAGCGCAGCGCCTGGCTGCGTGCGGCGCGGCGGCTGGAACGCGAGGCGCTGCGCGGGCCGCGCCCGGCGCCGGGCCTCGCCGGGCTGCGCGAAGCGGTGCGCGCCGCTTTCCGCGGACGGGACAAGGCAGACGACGCGGCGGCGGAAGTGATGGCGCTGCTGGACCGGCTGGAGGAGGCGCTCGGCGCCTTCCATTCCCTGCCGGAAAGCCCTCTCCGGCCACCTGCCGAGTTGCTGGAAGCGCATCTCGCCGCGGCGGAGGCGCTGGCCGGGACGGATTCATTGCCCGGCGGCCTGCGCCTCTATGCCGGGGAGGAAGGCGAGGCCCTGGCGCAGCACCTGGCCGCCCTGGCCCCGGCCATGGCGGCGCTGCGGCCGCTCTCCCCCGCCTCCTGGCCGGCACTGTTCGATGCCGCCATGGAGGGCGCCGCCGCGCCCTCGCTGCGCGGCAGCCGTGGGCGGGATGGCGGGCCGCATCCGCGCGTCGAGATCCTCGGCCTGCTGGAGGCGCGGCTGCTGACCTTCGACCGCGTTGTCCTCGGCGCGCTGGATGAAACCGTGTGGCCGCTCGCCACCGATCCCGGCCCCTGGATGAGCCGCCCCATGCGCGCGCAATTCGGCCTGCCGGAGCCTGAGGCGCGCATCGGCCGCGTCTGCGCCGATTTCCTGCTCGCCGCCTGCTCCGCGCCGCAGGCGGTGCTGTCGCGCGCGGCGAAGCGCGGCGGCTCGCCTACCGTGCCGGCGCGCTGGCTGACGCGGCTGGAAACCTTCCTTGCCGGTCAGCGGGACGAGGCGCACCCCAACGGCCTGCGCCTGCCCAGCGATCCTTCCGTCGGCTGGGCGATGCAGCTCGACCGCCCGGCGCATGTCACGCCCTGCGAGCGCCCGGCGCCGCGCCCGCCCGCCATCGCCCGCCCCGACACCATCACCGTCACCGAGGTCGAGACGCTGATCGCCGACCCCTACGCCTTCTATGCGAAGCGCGTGCTGGGGCTGCGGGCGCTCGATCCGCTGGATGCCGATGTCGGCGCGGCGGATTACGGCAATCTGGTGCATGGGACGATGGCGCGCTTCATCCGCCGTCTCGGCACCGGCCCCTGGCCCGGCACCGACGCCGCCGAGGCCTGGTTCCTGCAGGCGGCCGAGGAGGCGCTGGCGGAGGTCGGGGCGCGGCCCGGCCTCATCGCCTTCTGGCGCCCGCGCCTGGTCCGCATCGGTGGCTTCGCCGTGGCGCAGGAAGCCGAGGCGCGCCAGGGCAAGGCCATCGCCCGCAGCGCCATCGAGGTTCCGGGCCAGATCGAGTTGCGCCACCCGGACGGGCGCAAGGTGACCGTGAAGGTGCGCGCAGACCGCATCGACATCCGTGCCGATGGGAAGCTCGCCATCCTGGACTACAAGACCGGCACCCTGCCCTCCGCCAGGCAGGTGCAGGAGGGACACAAGCCGCAATTGCTGCTGGAGGCAGCGCTGGCCCACGCCGGCGGCTTCCAGGATCTGCCGGCGGCGGAAACCGGCGCGCTGGTCTATTGGCGCCTGACCGGCGGACCCGTCGCCGGAGAGGTGAAACCCATGCTGACCGACGCGCAGGCCATCGCCATCGCCGCCGATGAGGCGCTGGAGCGGCTGCGCGACCTCGCCGACCGCTTCCTCTTCGGCAACGCCGCCTTCATCGCCCGCCCGCATCCGGCGCGGGAGCCGGCCGGCAGCGATTACGACCATCTCTCGCGCATCGCCGAATGGTCGGGCGCGGAAGATGCGGGGGGCGCGGCATGAACGCCCCCGTCTCGGCGCGGCAGCAGGCGGAGCTGGCGCAGCGCATCGCCTCCGATCCCACGATCTCGGCCTGGGTGAGCGCCTCGGCCGGCTCCGGCAAGACCAAGGTGCTGACCGACCGCGTGCTGCGCCTGCTGTTGCAGGAGGGCCAAGCGGCCAACCGCATCCTCTGCCTCACCTTCACCAAGGCGGCGGCGGCGGAGATGCAGACGCGCCTCGCTCGCCGCCTCGGCGACTGGGCCTGCGCGGATGACGCGCAATTGGACGCGGAGCTGCTGGCACTCGGCTGCGAGCCGAGCGAAACCCTGCGCCGCCGCGCCCGCAGCCTCTTCGCCGAGGTGCTGGAACTGCCCGGCGGCATGCGCATCTCCACCATCCATTCCTTCTGCCAGTCGCTGCTGCATGCCTTCCCGCTGGAAGCCGGGCTGCCGCCGCAATTCAGCGTGGTGGAGGAAGCGGAGGCCTCCGCCCTGCTGGCCGATGCGCGGGAGGCGGTGCTGGCTGGCGGCACGGCGCCCGCCGAGAACCTGGCGCTGATGGCCGGCCTCGTCTCCGCCGAGGATTTCTCCCAGGTCGTCACCGCCCTGATGAAGGAGCGGCACCGGGTCGCCTCCTGCATCGCCCGGTGCAACGGCGTGGCTGGCCTGCGCCTGCGCCTCGCCCGGCTGCTCGGCCTGGAGGACGGGGCGGATGAGGAGGAGGTGATCGCCGCCCTCTGCGACGTGCCGGACGAGGTGGCGCGCGCCGCGGCGGCGCTGGCGAACCACAAGAACAAGACGCCGCGCGAACTGGCCGCGAAGATGCGCGCTTGGCTGGAACTGAACAGCGACCGGCGCAGCGCCCAGTGGCAGGACTGGCACGGCTGCTTCTTCACCTCGACAGGCACGCTCCGCACCGCCCTGGCCGGCATTGCCGCCATGGAAGCCGAGGCGGCGCGCATCCAGGAGATGATGGGCCGCCTCGCCTCCTGCCGCCTGCTCTCGGCGACGGAGGCGCTGCTGGCCCTCGCCCATCCGGTGCTGACACATTACGACGCGCGCAAGAAGAGCGCCGGCCTGCTGGCTTATGACGACCTGATCGTCATCGCCCAGCGCGTGCTGAAGGATCCCGGCAGCGCCTGGGTGCTGTTCAAGCTGGATGGCGGGCTGGACCATGTGCTGCTGGACGAGGCGCAGGACACCAATCCGGCGCAATGGGGCATCGCCGCGGCGCTGACCGAGGAATTCTTCTCCGGCCAGGGCGCCGAAATCGCCGGGCGCGGGGAGCGCATCCGCACCATCTTCGCGGTGGGCGACGTCAAGCAGTCCATCTACGGCTTCCAGGGCGCCGATGCCGCCGGCTTCGGCACCTGGGAGAACACCTTCCGCAACAAGGTCGCGGGCCAGGGCGGCGTCTTCACCAAGGTGGACCTGACCGTCTCCTTCCGCTCCACCGCGCCGGTGCTGGCTCTGGTGGATGCGGTCTTCGCCGATGGCCCGGCCCGCGCCGGGGTGGTGGCGGATGGCACGGAACTGCGCCATCGCGCCCACCGCGAGGGCCATGCCGGCTGCGTCGAACTCTGGCCGCTGCTGCGCCCCGCGGCGAAGCCGAAGCCCGCGCCCTGGGAAGTGCCGGAAAAGCCCGAGCGCATGGCCGATGCCCCGGCCCTGCTGGCCGAGGCGCTGGCCGCGCGCATCGCCCATATGGTGAAGCACGAGACGCTGCCCGCCCGCTGCATCCGCCGCCACGATCCGGTGACCGGCGCGGAGGTGCAGGCGCCGCGCCCCATCCACCCCGGCGACATCCTGGTGCTGGTCCGCCGCCGGACGGAATTCGTCCAGCGCCTCGTGCGCGCGCTGAAGGAGCGCGACGTGCCGGTGGGCGGCGTGGACCGGCTGACGCTGGTGGAGCAGATCGCGGTGCAGGACCTGCTCGCCCTCTGCGACGTGCTGCTGCTGCCGGAGGACGACCTCCAGCTCGCCGCGCTGCTGAAGAGCCCGCTGATCGGGCTGTCCGAGGAGGAACTGTTCAACCTGGCCTATGGCCGCCCCGGCTCGCTCTGGGCGGCGCTGGCGCAGCATCGCGGGGCGGACAGCGTGCTCGGCCGGGCAGCGGACTGGAT
>CALGVL010000011.1 GCA_937930165.1 uncultured Acetobacteraceae bacterium | reverse complement strand
GCCCTGGCCGAGCGGGTACTGGCCGGGGCGGCGCAGGCCGATGGGCTCGACCTGCTGGTCTGCATGGAGCCCGCCCCCGCCCTGCCCCCCGGCACCCGGTCAGCGGACTGGGCGGCGCTGGAAGCGACCCAGGGCGACCTCCCCCTGCTGATGGCGGAGGTGGAGCAGATTCCCTCCGGCCGCCTCGCCTGCCTCATCTACACCTCCGGCACCGGCGGCTTTCCCAAGGGGGTGATGCTGCCGCACCGCGCCATGCTGGCGAACCGCGCCGGGCTGGCCCAGGCGCTGGACCAGATCGAGCTGGACGGCACTCCCTATCTCTCCTTCCTGCCGCTCAGCCATAGCTACGAGCATACGGTCGGCTGCTTCCTGCTGCCTTCCCTCGGCATGGAGGTGGTCTATTCCCGCGGTGCCGACCGGCTGGCCGCGGAGTTCCAGCAGATCCGCCCCACCATCGTCACCGCCGTCCCCCGGCTGTTCGAGGTGCTGCGCAGCCGGATGCAGGCGCAGGTCGAGAAGGAAGGCGGCCTGAAGCGGCGGCTGTTCGAGCAGGCGCTGGCCCTCGGTCTGCGCAAGCTGGACGGGCCGCCGCTCTCCCTGTGGGAGAAGGTGCAGGACCTGGTTCTGGACCGCCTGGTGCGGGACAAGGTCCGTGCCCGCTTCGGCGGCAAGCTGATCGCCATGGTCTCCGGCGGCGCGCGGCTCGATCCCGATCTGTCCGGCTTCTTCCTGGCGCTGGGCCTGCCCGTGCTGCAGGGCTACGGCCAGAGCGAGGCCGGCCCGGTCATCAGCGTCAACCTGCCCTGGGACAACCACCGCGAGACGGTGGGCCGGCCGCTGCCCGGCGTCGAGGCCCGCATCGCCGAGGATGGCGAATTGCTGGTCCGCGGTGGCCTGGTCATGGACGGCTACTGGAACAACCCGGAAGCGACCGCCGCCGCCCTGCGCGCCGATGCCCCGGGCGAGGCGCCCTGGCTCCATACCGGCGATGTCGGCCGCATGGAGGACGGGCGGATCATCATCACCGACCGCAAGCGCGATTTCATCAAGACGCTCGGCGGCGACATGGTGAGCCCGGCCAAGATTGAGGGCCTGTTGATGGCCGAGCCGGAGATCGCCCAGGCGGTCACCGCCGGCGAGGGCCAGCCCGCCATCGTCGCTATCCTGGTCCCGTCCGAGGGCATGGAGGAGCATGTCGACAAGGCGGTGGCGCGGGTGAATGCCCGCCTCTCCAATGTCGAGCGCATCCGCCGCTGGATGCTGGCCCCCACCCCCTTCTCCATCGAGAACGGGATGCTGACCCCGACCATGAAGGTGAAGCGCCGGGCGGTGCTGGAGCGCTACCGGCACGAGGTCGCGGCGCTGTATCGGTAGCTTACGGGGCGCGTCTGCGGGCCGGTTGCAGCAGCAGCCGGTCCAGGCGCTGCTGTGGCGGCTCGCGCCAGCCCGCGACGCCGATCACCACCCCCTCCCCGGCCGCCGGCGCGGCGCGGTAGCTGCCGAAGAGATGGTCCCACCAGGGCAGGCAGAAGCCGTAGCAGCTATCCGTCTCGGCCCGCACTTCCGAATGGTGGGTGCGGTGCATCTCCGGCGTCACCAGCACCAGGCGCAGCCAGCGCTCCAACCGCACCGGCAGGCAGATGGCGGCGTGGTTGAACATGGCGGTCGCGTTCAGCAGGATCTCGAAGACCAGCACCGCCACGGCCGGCGCGCCGAGCGTCACCACCGCCACCATCTTCAGCCCCATGGAGAGCAGGATCTCCAGCGGGTGGAAGCGCAGGCCGCTGGTCGCATCCAGCTCCGGATCGGCGTGGTGGACGCGGTGCAGGCGCCAGAGCAGCGGCACCGCATGGGTGATGCGATGCTGCCAGTAGATCAGCAGGTCGAGCAGCACCACCGAAACCGGTACGGCGACCCAACCCGGCAGGCCCAGCGCCGGGAGCAGGCCGATCCCGCGCGCCTCCGCCCAGAGCGCCGCGCCCACCGCCGCCGCCGGCACGGTCGCCCGGACCAGCAGGGCGCCGAGCAGCGCCAGGCCGAGATTCCCCGGCCAGCGTCGCATCCCGAGCGCCCGTTGTCCCGCCCGCCAGGGCGCCACGCGCTCCAGCGCCAGAAGCGCAAGGAACACGCCAAGAAAGACGCCCAGGCGAATGACCGGCTCATGCAGAAGCATGGCCGGAGAATGGCGAGGCTGGGTGGCCTCCACCAGTCCCCAGCCCCATGCCTTCGCTCAGCCGTGCCGCATCTGCATCTCCGGCCCCGCGCCCTGGTTGTGCCGCCCGCCCTCGCGCGCCACCCCGCCGAGAGCGTGTCCTGCCAGTTCCCGTCCCCGCTCCTGCCGGGCGATGTCGCCGAGCGAGAGGATGCCGACCAGCCGCTTCTCGCGGTTCACCACCGGCAGGCGGCGGATCTGTTGCTCGGCCATGTTCTCCGCCACATGCTCCAGCCCTTCGTCATCGAAGACGTAGCGGACCTCGGGGCTCATCACCTCCCGAACCTTGGTCCGGGCCGGATCCTTGCCCTCGGCAACCAGGCGGAGGGTGACATCGCGGTCGGTGACCATGCCGACCAGCCGGTCGCCCTCCCGCACCGGCAGCACGCCGGTATCCGCCTCGCCCATCAGCCGGGCCGCCTGCTGCACCGAGTCATCGGGGGTGGCCACCTTGACGTCGGTGCTCATCGCGTCGGAGACGCAACCGGCGCCCTGGCCTGCCCCGTTCCATCGCGCGCCGCGCTGCTGCTTCTGCCGCTCCAGGGGCCGCAGGGATTCATCGGCAGCCTGCCGCGTGGCGCGAAGCAGCACGGTCCCGCCCTCGGCCATGGCATCGAACCAGTCGCGCATGAAGCGCCGCTGCAACTCGATCATTGCACTCGGCCCGGTGCGGTGCATCAGCTCCCGCGTCAGGCGCAGGTTGGTAGCGATGACGCCATCCACCAGGCGCGCCATCGCCTGCTGCGCATCCCGCATACCGTCGCCGGAAAAGCCCGGCACGGCCATGAACGAGCGGATGCCCTCCGCCGTCTCCTCCGCCATCTCGGCCAGGCCGCGCCCGGTCATCTGCACCTCGCGCGCCGCCTGATTCAGCATCTGCTCCTGGCCGGCGCCCATTGCCTCCAACCCGTCCTGCGCGGCCTCGCCGAAGGCTGTGGCGCCGCGCCGTCCGGCCTCGGCGCCCTGGCGCATCAGGTCCGCGCCGCCATGCGCGGCTTCGCGCAGCGCCGCGCCACCCCGGCGCGTCGCCCGCTCCGCCGCGCCGGATGCCGATTCCACACCGCTTTGTGTCGCAGCCACCATGTCCGAAGCGGCGGCACGGCTACGATCACGCACGCCTTCACCCGAGCCCTGCTGATGGGGCTGCTTCATCTCGGCCATGTCGCTGGATCCTATCGCTGCGGTTGCAGGTCCGCCGTCCGGATCGTGGCACAACAAGCAGCATGTCCACGTGCCGTCCCACGTGCCGTGTGCCGGATCGACCTGTCCCCAACCGGTGCAGCGCAGCAGGGTTCGTCCCCGGTCCGTATCTTCACCTGACGGCGGGAGGCGAAAGTCAGGCAGCGGACTGCCGCCCGATTGAGCCGGGACTCCTGGCGTCAGATCTCGAAGGCGCTGCGCCCCCGCATCGCGCCGCCGCGCCCCGCACCTTCGCATCATCCGTAATAGGCGGTGCGGCGGTGATAGCTGACATGCTGGTTGAGGAACTGGATGTCGCCCGGCGTGAAGGGCGCATGCAGGCAGAGTTCCTCGGCCACCTTCGCCAGCAGGTCCATCGCCGCGACCTGTTCCGGCGTGGCCGGCGGCACGCCCGGCTCGGCAGCAAGCGCGAGCAAGGCAGGCCAAGCCCGGCCCGGCAGCGCCGGCCCTGCCCGCCTATCGCCGGTAGGTTCCGGTCAGCCTCGCCTCGGCGATGACATGCCCCTGGGCAGCGTCCATCGCCTCCGCCACGGTCAGGCCCGGCGAGCGGGACAGCGGCTCCAGGTCCAGCGCGGCCAGGCGGAAGACGTAGCGATGCGCCTTGTCGCCGTGCGGCGGCGCCGGGCCGTCATAGCGTGGATGGCCGTAATCATTCGTCGCGGCGCTGATGTCCTCTACCGGCTCACCGGCCTGCGCAACGCCATGCCCCACGCCTTCCGGCAGCCGCCCCCGGTCGCGCGCGAGGTTGTACACGCCCCAGTGCCGGAAAGTCCCACTCGGCGCGTCCGGATCCTCCAGGACCAGCAGGAAGCTGCGGGTCTGGGCCGGCACATCGTACCATTCCAGGGGCGGCGAGAGATTCTCGCCATCCTGGGTGTAGCGCGGCGGAAGCGGCTGGCCGTCAGCGAAGACCGGGCTGCTCAGGGTGAAGGCCATGCGTTCCTCCTCTCTCCCACGCCGCGAGCGGACGGGCCGCCGGAACCGCGGCACGCATCGGCGAGGCCAACGCCCGCCGGCGAGAGCCGGTTCGCCGGCGCGGGAACCGCGTGGAACCGGGCTGTGTTCGCCTTCCATCACCGGCCCGAGGAGAAGGGTGAGCATGTCGGACCAGACGGGCTGGATCACGGTGGATCTGGAAGACGTCAGCGGGCGCCGCGGCCGCGGGCCGCGCCAAGGACATCGCCGAGAAGGTTTCCGGCGTCCGGTACTTGCAGAACGACCTGCAGATCCGGCAACCCGACCCGGCCGGAGGGGTGGCTGGCTGGGAAGTTGAAATCGCCTGGAAGCGTAGCGAATGTAGCCCGCCATTCACAACAATTACGAGTATCTTGCTTTTTCCCACAAGTTTTGGTTGCGTGTCTTTCCGGACGGCCTTGCCGTGCCCTGTTCAGGGACAAGAGGGGCCGTCCTGCATCCGCAAGAGGGGGATCAGGCATGGCCGAAACGGAAAAAGAGCCGCTGCTGGGGCTCCTGCACCACACTGTCCTGGCACTGGTCAGGCAGGATGGCCGGGACCTGACGGCCCGGCAGCTCGGACTGTTTCTGACCGTCTATCTGCGGGAAGGGCCGCATACGGTGCGCGGCCTCGCGGCGGAGTTGAACGTTGCCAAGCCCGCCATTTCCCGCGCCTTGGACCGCCTGGGGGAGCTGGACCTTGCCCACCGCAAGCTGGACCCGAGTGACCGCCGGAGCGTGCTGGTGCAGCGCACCGCGGCAGGCGAGGAGTTCCTGGCCGGGCTGCGGGAGGCGGTCGCCAAGGCCATCGCCTCGGCAGAGCGGCAAGAGGCGCCGCACCGGGCCGCAGCCTAGCTGCCTGGCAGCCTAGATCCAGGAAGTGCCTGCCATCGGGCCATGGCGCCCGGCCTCCTGCCTGGCCTGGAACTGGTCTAGACTAGGCCCATGTGCGGCCGATACGCCCAATTCCGTTCCGCCGAGGCCATCCAGGAGGTGTTCCGCACGGCCGGGCCGCTGCCGAACCTCGCACCGAGCTGGAATGTTGCGCCCGGCCAGGCGGCTCCGGTTGTGCGCCGCCACCCGGTCAGCGGGGAGCGGCACCTGGATGCGTTGCGCTGGGGGCTGCTGCCGCACTGGGCGCGGGATCCGAAGACGGTCCGGCAGCCGATCAATGCCCGGGCGGAAACGGTCTCCACCACCCCCGCCTTCCGCGATGCCTTCGCCCGCCGCCGCTGCATCGTGCCTGCCGACGCCTTCTACGAATGGAAGGCGATGCCGGGCGGCAAGCAGCCCTATGCGATCGCAGCCCGCGACGGGGGGATGCTCGGTTTCGCCGGGCTTTGGGAAGGCTGGCGTGGGGATGGCGGCGAGGTGATCCGCAGCTTCGCCATCATCACCACCGAGGCGAATGCCACGCTGCGCGGCCTGCACGAGCGGATGCCGGTGATCCTGCCGCCCGAGGCGTGGACAGCCTGGCTGGAGGGCGACCGGCCGGGCGAATTATTGCGGCCGGCGCCAGAGGATCTGCTGCGCGCCTGGCCTGTCTCCGCCTCCGTCAACACGCCGCGGAACAACAGTCCTGAATTGCTGGAGGAGGTGCCAGGCCCGGCAGTCCCGGCCGGCGGACCCGATCCAGCCTGAGACAGCCCCCGCTCCATGGGTTCCTGCCGCTGTGGCTGCCGGTGATCCCCCATCTTGCCGGTGCCTCGACGGGAGATGACCGACCCCAGCAAGGCGCGCGGCCAGGATCCTGCCCGGGAGAGCAGGGAGGACCGCCAACGGCGCATGGCGGAACACCAAGTCGGGCCCGAGGACGAGGTGCGGAAAGTACCCGAGAGCCCCCCTTCCGACAGGCCGCCCGCTACCGGCGCCGTAGCATCGCCATCAGGGGAAGACCGCCCACGGCGTCCGCGGGGGTGCCCCCCGCACAGCCGCGCTTCCTGCCCACCATCGGCGCGCTCGCGCTGCTGGGCCTGGGGCTGAACGCCTGCGCCACCGGCGGGGGCCCAGGATGGAGCGGCAGCCCCGGCTATCATTCCGGATAACATCCGGGCTACGCCACCGGCCCTGCCTGCCATCCGCGCCGCTATCCAGCCCCGCGATACGAGCGGCGCCATCACGCCGACTACGCCGACCGCTACCGCGTGCCGCCGCGGCAGCGTTTCGAGTGGCCGGAAGTGTGGCCCATGCGAGGAGCGGCGGGAAATTGGTTGCAGGACAGACTGCACCGCCATTGATGCACCCGGCAGGTGCCACCTACCGGGGGTTGAACCGGCCAGCCCGCCTGCGGCGCATGATGCCCGGACAGGGGCGGCGAAGCCGCGCCGGCCCGCTCCTCGTCCCTTTCCTTCCGCCCCGGCTCAGTGCTTCCCGGAGCCGGGTTCGGCCATGGCGCGGTGCCGTTCGGCGAGGATGCCGGCCGGAGTGACATTGGCAATTGCAGTTTGCAGCTTGTTCTGCCAACCGGCCACCACGTCCCCGTCGCCGCGCATCATCGCCTCGAAACCGGTCTTCGCAACCTCGGCTGGGTCGGCCTTCGTGGACTGCCCGATCTTGGTGTCCAGCATGTCGGCGCGCTCGAAGAACTCCGTCTCGGTGGCGCCCGGCATCAGGCAGGTGACGGTGATGCCTGCATCCTTCACCTCGTTCCGGAGCGCGAAGGAGAAGGAGTCGAGGAAGGCCTTGGTGGCGTTGTAGACCGCCTGATAGGCGCCGGAATGAAGCCGGCGATCGAGCCGGTGATCAGGATCCTCCCACGCCCCCGCGCCCGCATGTCGCGGCCGACCTTCTGGATAAGGTAGATCGTGCCGGTAATGTTGGTGTCCACCACGCGGCGGACCTCGGCGAAGTCCTGGTCGAGGAAGCCCTTGCCGAGCCCCCGGCCCGCATTGGCCAGCAGCGCCTCCACCGCACGGCCCCGGATGGCCGCATGGAGCCGGTCCACCCCGTTGGCGGCGGCAAGGTCCGCCTGCACCGCCTCCACCGCGGCGCCGAGGCCACGGAGTTCCGCGGCGGCGTCATCGATCGCCGGCTCATCGGCGGCGATCAGCAGGTCGAAGCCGTTCTGCGCGCAGCACCTGGCCAGTTCACGGCCGATGCCGCTCGAGGCGCCGGTGACGATGGCAAGCGGCCTGGGATGATCGGTCGGCATGGCGGCGGTCCTTCGGCGGCTTGCGCCCTAACCGCCCGCTCCGCACGCCCTACTGCCCCGGCCAGTCCAGCGGCAGGCCGACATAATTCTCGGCCAGGGTCATCGAGCCGGCACGGGAGCGGCAGACATAGTCGAGTTCCGCCACCCTCACCTTGTGCTCGAAGGGATCCTCGCCGTCGAAGCGGTGCAGCATGGAGGTCATCCACCAAGAGAAGCGCTGTGCCTTCCAGATGCGGGGCAGCGCCGTGTCCGAATAGGCATCGAGCAGCGCCGTGCCCTTGCCGCGGAAGAAGGCTTCCAGCGCCCGTGCCAGCACGCGGATATCGGCCAGGGCCAGGTTCATCCCCTTGGCGCCGGTGGGCGGCACGATATGCGCGGCATCGCCGGCCAGGAACAGGCGGCCATGACGCATGGGCTCCGCCACGAAGCTGCGCATGGCGGTGATGCCCTTCTGCAGGATCGGGCCTTCCTTCACCTGGTCCACCCCGTCCCGGCGGGCCAGCCGCGCGTGCAGTTCCTCCCAGATCCGCTCATCCGGCCATTCGGCCAGGTCCTCGTCCGGCCGACACTGCAGGTAGAGGCGCGACAGCACCGGGGAGCGCATGGTGGCCAGGGCGAAGCCCCGCTCGTGCCGCGCATAGATCAGCTCATGCGAGGGTGGCGCCACCGCGGCGAGGATGCCGAGCCAGGCGAAGGGGTAGACCCGTTCGTAGACCCTCAGCCTGTCCGCCGGGATGGAGGGGCGGCAGATGCCATGGAACCCGTCGCAGCCGGCGATGATGTCGCAGCGCAGCTCCTGCTCCCGCCCCTCATGGCGGAAGGTAATGCGGGGCTGATCGCTCTCCACGTCGTGGATGGCGGTGTCCTCGACCTCGAAGAGCAGGGGCGCGGCGTAGCCGAGGCGGGCGGCGACCAGGTCCTTCACCACCTCCTGCTGGCCGTAGATCGTCACCCGCTTGCCGGTCAGGCCGTAGAGGTCGATCCGGTGCCCCTCCCCGCCGAAGCGCAGCTCGATCCCCTCATGCGGCATCCCTTCCCGCTGCAGGCGCTCGCCGACGCCGCTTTCGGTCAGGATGTCCACACTGCCTTGCTCCAGCAGGCCGGCGCGGATGCGCTCCTCGATATAGCGGCGGGGCTTTGCTTCAAGCACCACGGAATCGATGCCGGCAAGGTGCAGCAGATGCCCGAGCAGGAGCCCCGCCGGCCCCGCCCCCACGATCCCGACCTGCGTTCGCATGGCGCTTCCTCCGCGCCCCGAGGAAGTCGCAGCAGCGGCTTCCCCCAAGGCCCTTCCCCGTCCGCCCTGGACGGCAGGACTTTAGTCCTTCTGTACGTTCCAGAACAGCGGCATGCCCTTCAGCATGCCGGTGATGCCGCGCCGGTAGGAAGTGGGCTGGAAGTACTGGCCGATCGGCAGATAGGGCACCTCCTTGAAGGCTTCGGCCTGGATGTCCGCCGCCAGCTTCTTTTGCGCCTCGAGATCCGGCGCGTCGAACCAGGCGTTCCGCAATTCCTCCATACGCGGCATGGTCGGCCAACCGAACCAGGCATTCTGGCCGTTGCCGCGCAGGCCGAGATGCGAGGCCGGGTTCAGGAAGTCGAGGCCGGTGAAGAAGGTGAAGAAGATGCTCCAGCCGCCCTTCTCCGGCGGCTCCTTGCTCGCGCGCCGCTGCACCACCGTGCCCCAGTCGGTGGAGACGTATTCCACATTCATCCCCGCCTTGGTCAGCATGTCGTTCCCGACCTGCGCCAACGCGTTCAGCGAGGGGAAGTCGGAGGCGGCGATCAGCACCACCTTCTCCCCCTTGTAGCCGGCAGCGGCGAGGTCGCGCTTGACCTTGTCGTAGTCGCGCGGGCTGGTCAGCGCCTCCATCCCCACCTCGCTGGCCATCGGCGTGCCGGGCGGGAAGAAGCCCACCTTGTCGCGCCACAGGCTACGATCGGTGCCGATGACGGCCGTCATGTAGTCGGCCTGCACCACCGCGCCCAGCAGCGCCCGGCGGATGGCCGGGTTGTTGAAGGGCGGATGCAGGTGGTTGAAGCGGCAGAGGCCGAGCAGCCCGGTGGGATCCGGCTGCTCCACCACCAGGTTGCGGTTCCGCTGCAGCAGCGGCAGCAGGTCGGCGGTCGGCTGCTCCCACCAGTCCACCTCGCCGCTCTGCAGCGCTGCGGCCGCGGTGGAGGCGTCGGGGATCACGTGCCATTCGACGCGGTCGAAATGCACCCGCTTCGGCCCTGCCGTCCATTCGGCGGTGCCGCCCTCACGCGGCACGTAGTCGGGGTTGCGGGCATAGACCATGCGGCTGCCGGGCACCCGCTCATTCGCCACCCAGCGGAAGGGGCCGGAGCCGACAATCTCCTTGATCGGGGTGTTGGCGTCCTGTCGCGCGATGCGCTCCGGCATGATGAAGCAGCAGGGCGAACTCGGCTTGGCCAGCGCATCGAACAGCAGGGCGAAGGGCCGCTTCAGGCGGAAGGTCAGGCGGCGGTCGTCCTCCGCCACCAGCTCATCGGTCATCGCCATCAGCGCCTGGCCCATGGCGTCGCGCTGCGCCCAGCGCTTGATGGATGCAACGGCGTCCTTCGCCCGCACCGGCTCGCCATCGTGGAATTTCAGGCCGGGGCGCAGGGTGATTGTCACCCGCCGGCCGCCATCCTCCACCGTATGGCCTTCGGCCATCTGTGGCTGCGGCTTGAAGTCGGCATCCACGCCATAGAGCGTGTCGTAGATCAGGTAGCCATGGTGGCGCGTGACATAGGCGGTGGTGATGATCGGGTCCACCACCGCGAGATCCGCCTGCGGGATGAATTTCAGCACCTTGCCGGCGGTGCCCTGCGCCAGGGCCGGACGGGAGAGCCCGGCCGGCAAGGCCAGTCCGGCCGCGCCAACGGCTCCTGCCCTCAGAAAATCGCGTCGCTGCATGTCCCGGTCCCCCAGACCTGCCTGTCCCGATCACAATGAGTTACGGCGGTACCCAAGTTCGGGCAAGGCTTCCCTTCGCCGGCCTGCCGGGCCGCCTCCGCCGCCACCTTCGGCCCGCTCGCGAGAGTCTGTGCGCACCCGGGAGCGCGGCCGCCCCTCTTGCCCCATCCCTGCCACATCCGGCCGACAGAAGGCAGCGCCGAACGCCGTCGGAGGAAGGATGCCGCCGATGATCCTTGCGTCGCTCTGGCGCCACAACACCGCCTTGCGCCACACGGCACGACGTGACAGCGACACCCGTCGCACCGGCCGGCGGCCCGGGTCACCATGCCGTGGTTTGTATGCCGCATACGTCTACGCCTATTCCGTGCGTCCGACCGAGACGAAACCATGAGCGCAATCTTCCTGAGTGCTGCCCGGGCTGCGCGCCTGGGTCCGGATCAAATGCGTCTGGCTGGCGAGTTCCTGCGTTTCGGCGTCGTGGGGGTGGCGGGCTTCGTCGTGGACGCGACCGTGCTGACCTGCGCGCTGGCGATGGATCTCGGCCCCTGGATCGGCCGCGCCTTGTCCTACCTGGCGGCGGCGAGCACGACCTTCGCGCTGAACCGGGCCTGGACCTTTCGTGGTGCGCGCCCCGGCGCACGGCCGGTGCGGCAGTGGGCGTTGTTCCTGCTGGTCAACCTTGTCGGCTTCGCAAGCAACTACGGCACTTACGCCGCGCTGATCTCGACGGTTCCGTTCGTAGCCCGCAACCCCGTAGTCGGAGTCGCGGCGGGTTCGCTTGCGGGGCTCATGGGGAACTTTCTCCTGGCGCGACGTTTCGTCTTCGGCCGGGGCGCGGGAATGCGCCCTTCCATCGACAACTGAAAGCGGCGGAAGCGATGTGCACCGGATGTCTCCCTCTTGAACCGGCCCATGGTAGCTTGCGCGCGCAACCTGAATGGCCCGAGGCCGTGAAGCGTCACACTCGTGCCAGGGCCCGCGCATGCACGGCATGATGCCCCCGGAGCCGAGCTCGGAGGAGGCGGCGCTGCTGCCCGCAGTGGGTGAGGCCCGCTGGGCGAGCTACAGCCCGGCCGCGGAAACTCGCGCCATCAATGTCAGGCGGCGCCAATGGAGTGACGCGGTACCTCTGCCGTCGGCACTGCCCGCGGCTGCCGTCGCTATGCTGGATCTCCTGGCGATCGCCGGCACCGGCCTTTTCCTCTCCGCCCTGCCGGAACTCGAGGGCAGGCCGGGACAGGCAGTGGTGGCTCTTCTCGCCCTGCTCGGTCCGGGAATTGCCGGCATGACCGGAGCCTATGGGCTCCCGGCGCTATTCAGCGGTCACCGGGCGGCCCTGACCACCCTGGTGGCGCTCGGGGCGGGGCTCGCCGGGCTGGTGGTGGTGGCGCAGGCACTCGGTGCCGGAACGGCTTTCCCGCCCAGCCTCGCGCTGTTCTGGCTGGCGCTCGCCGCGCCGCCGCTGCTGGGCGGCAGATTGCTCGCCTCCCTTGCCCTGCGCGCGGCAGCCGGGCGGGTGCGGCAGCGGGCGGTGCTGGTGGGGGATGGGCCGCAGGCCGCCCGCTTCGTCGCGGCGATGCAGGCCCGCCCC
>CALGVL010000010.1 GCA_937930165.1 uncultured Acetobacteraceae bacterium | reverse complement strand
GATCAGCAGCGCGGCGACGAAGCCGGTGAACTCGCCCACCGTCCCATGGCCGGACGCGACCCGCCAGCCGACAAAGGCAAGCACGGCGGCCACCGCCAGCCCGCCCAGCGCCTCCAGCGTCGGGTCCAGGCTGGCGCGGATGCGGGCGATGCCGAAGAGCGATTCCCGAAGCTGGGCGAAGATGCGGGCGGCGCGGGTCTCCTCCTGCGCCTCCAGCCGGTAGGCACGGACCACGCGGGCGGCGGCGAAGCTTTCGGTCAGAGCAGCCGCCGCCTCCCCCATCCGCTCCTGCATCCCGCCCGAGGCACGGCGGATGCGCTTGCCGAGGCGCAGGATCGGCACCACCGCAACCGGATAGAGCGCCGCGGCGATCAGCGACATCTGCCAGTCCAGCCAGACCATCGAGGCGACCAGGCCGATGACGGTCAGCACATCCGCGCCGCCATTGATGGATTTGGTCAGCGCCTCCCGGATCGCCGCGGCATCCACGGTGAAGCGGGTGGCGTGGCGGGCCGGGGCGTCGCGCAGCACGGTGGCGAGGTCGGCCCGGGTCAGGGCGTGGAACAGGTCGCGCTGCAGCCCCTCGATGACGCGCAGCACCACGGATTGCACCGTCACCGCCTGGCCGTATTGGGCCAGCGCCTTGGCGCAGGTGACGGCGACGATCACCGGCGGCAGCAGCCAGACGATGGAGGACTCGCCCTGGCTGAAGCGATCGAAAGCCTGCTGGATGACGATGGGATAGAGCGCCGTCAGCCCCGCCAGCAGCACGGTGCAGAGGATGGCGAGCGCGATCCCCTTCCGGTGATGGCGCAGATAGCCCCGCACGAGGCGATGGACGAGCAGGCGGGAAGAGGCATCCGCCAGGGGGGCAGGAAGGGGCGCGGCCATGGCGGCGGGACGTATCAGACCGGGCCCGCCGCGGCCAGTTCACGGAGTCTTTCGAGACATTCCGCATGGCCCGCCCGGCAGCCCCCCGCCTTCCACCAGGCCCTGACCGCCGCCAGCAGCCTTCCCACACGCGGGCCGGGCGGCACGCCGAGGGCCAGGACATCCCGCCCCTGCACCGGCAGCACCAGCCGCGGGCACCCGGCGGCCCGGGCGCGGAAGCCGGCCCAATCCCCCGGCAGGCCCCGCGCCTCGGCCAGCCAGGCGAGCATGACGAGCTGGTCGCCGGGCTGCTCCGCCAGCAGGCGGCGAAGATCGTCGCCATCCGCCGCCGGGTCCGGCGCCGCCCCCCGCAGGGCGCCAAGCCGGGCGGCTTCCTCCCCGGAGAAGCGCAGCCGGGCGGCCAGGGCCGGACCATCCACCTCCGGCGCCAGCAGCGCGGCCAAGCGCAGCAGCGGATCGGCCGGCGCCCCGAGGGCGACCAGGCGCCGCAGAGCCGGCAATTCCCTCGCCTCCGGCAGCACCGCGCCGAGCACGCCGGTTTCGGCCATCTGCGCCACGGCGTCCGAGGGATCCGGCGCCTCCAGCAGCCGCTTCAGCTCCATCCAGACCCGTTCAGCCGAGAGCCGCGCGAGGCCCGGCACCGCCTCCCGGATCGCGCGCATAGCCGCAGGATCGGGTTCCCCCCGTCCGTAGCGGGCCTGGAAGCGGAAGAAGCGCAGGGCGCGGAGATAGTCCTCCCGCAGCCGGGTCGCGGGATCGCCGACGAAGCGCACCCGCCCGGCCGCCAAGTCCTCCCGCCCGCCGAAATAGTCCCAGAGCCGCCCTCCGGCATCCAGCGACATGGCATTGATGGTGAAGTCGCGCCGCGCCGCGTCCTCCCGCCAGTCGGTGGTCCAGGCGACCTCGGCATGGCGGCCGTCGGTGGCGACGTCGCGGCGCAGGCTGGTCACCTCCACCGGCTGACGCGCCAGGACCGCGGTGACGGTGCCGTGCGAGAGCCCGGTCTCGACCACCTTCAGCCCGGCCTGCCGCAGGCGCGCCGCGATCTCCTCCGGCGGCAGGGGGGCGGCAACGTCCACGTCATGCACCTCGCGCCCCGCCAGGGCGTCGCGCACGCAGCCACCGACCGCGCGGGCACCGGGCAGCGCCGCCAGCACCGCGGCCGGGGCGGGCTCCGCCAGGAAGCCGGGCGGCGGGACCGTGCCGCTGGGCGGATCGGGTGGGTTCATGGCTCCTGCTGCGGCTCCGCGCCGCCCTGGACGATCTCGCCATTCACCAGCCGGGCCGGCACATAGACCGTACCAGGCCGCATGCTGACCGAGAGTCCGTACCAGATCGCCCCGATCAGCCCCAGGCCGACGCCCGCCAGCGCCAGCCACACCACGCGCGAGGGCGGCTCCCGCCCCGGATTGAACCGGCGCCACAACGCATAGGCGGCGAAGGGGGCGAGGAAGAGCAGGAAGTCGATCAGATAGGGCATTGCGCAGCGCCGCACCATTTGTGGACGCAACATGTATAGCTTGTAATTCTGTGCGGCAGCGGTTCAGGCCCGCAGCACCCGCGCGAGGTTCACCAGCACCGCCGCCGTTGCCCCCCAGATGTAGTGCCGCTCATGCGGCCAAACCCAGAATTCGCGCCGGCGTCCCTTCCATTCGGCGCTGCGCCGCTCCGGCGCCCGCGGGTCCAGCACCACGGAGAGAGGCAGTTCGAAGGGCTCCTCCACCTCGGCGGGATCCGGGGTCAGGTTGAGCGGCGCCGGGACCAGTGCCACTACCGGCGTCATGCGGAAGCCGGTGCCGGTCAGATGGTCCGGCAGGCGGCCGATGATCTCCGGCAGGCGGGGGTCCAGCCCCACCTCCTCCGCCGCTTCGCGGACCGCCGCGGCCTCCGGCGTCTCGCCGCGCTCGATCCGGCCGCCGGGGAAGCTGACCTGTCCGGCATGGGAGGACAGCTTCGCCGCGCGCAGAGTCAGCAGCACGGTGGGCTCGGGATGCAGGACAATGGGCACCAGCACGGCGGCAGGGATGATCCGCTCCGGCGTCAGCCCCTCGGCGCCGCTGCTGATGGCGGGCGCAGCCCGTGCCAATGCAGCCGGATCGGCCAGCCGGGCGGCGATCTGCTCGGCAGTCACTCCGCAGCGGCGTCCAGCGCGCTTACCTGGTCAATCGGGAAGAATACGCCCTCACTCCACACGCCGAGCACCTCGCGGCCGTCGATCGTCTCGGGCTGGGCCAGGGCTACCATTTCATAGAAGACGGCACGGCTGATCTTCGCCTCCAGCCCCGGCCGGACGGTCACATAGGGCCGCGGCTCCCCGGTCTTCGGGCAGAGATGGACACGGATCGGATGCTCGGCATCCGCGGTCACGATCTCGTCCAGGTTGGTACGGAAGGTCAGGCACTGGCGAGGCCGGCCAAGGGCCCTGTCCGGCGGCACGCAGTCCCTCCAGCACATCTCCACCGCGACGAAGGGGGCGTCCTCCACCTCGATCCGGCCGCGCTCCACCGGCGTCTCCAGCCAGTAGGTGCCGTCCGGCTCGCGCTTGAGCACGCTGGCGAAAAGGCAGACCAATTCCTTCCGGTTGATCGGGCTGCCGCGATGATGCCAGACCCCGTTCCGGTCGATCCGGATGTCGAATTTGCCGCCTTGCCTTGCCCGAGGCCGTCCCGGGAGCCCGCCCAGGAGGTCCTGCGGCACCGCGGCCGTGGGCAACCTCCGCTCCTGCACGCCTTCCTCCCCGCTCACAGCTTTCGGATCCGCATCTCTGCTGGCCATACCCCGCCCGATGCTCCACACGACCGTGTGACGCCGCGGCTTCAATGCGTCGCCACCGACGCGACGAAGCCAATATAGGGATCACGAGTGGGATGATTGAAGTGGCGGAGCCCTCGATGGACAGCAGCGATCCCGCGGCCCTGGTGGCGGAGGTGGAGGTCCTCGGCACCCGGCTGCAGCGGGTGCAGGATGCGGTCGGCCGGATCATCTTCGGCCAGCAGGCGGTAGTGGAGCATACGCTCATCACCCTGCTGTCCGGCGGGCATGCGCTGCTCGTGGGGGTGCCGGGCCTCGGCAAGACCAAGCTGGTGGAGACGCTGGGCACGGTGCTGGGGCTGGACGCCAAGCGCGTGCAATTCACCCCGGACCTGATGCCGGCCGACATCCTGGGCAGCGAGGTGCTGGAGGAATCCGCCGATGGCCGCCGGGCCTTCCGCTTCATCAAGGGCCCGGTCTTCTGCCAGCTGCTGATGGCGGACGAGATCAACCGTGCCTCCCCCCGCACCCAGTCGGCGCTGCTGCAGGCGATGCAGGAGCACAAGGTGGCAGTGGCCGGCGAGATCCATCCCCTGCCGCTGCCCTTCCACGTCCTGGCCACCCAGAACCCGATCGAGCAGGAGGGCACCTACCCCCTGCCGGAAGCCCAGCTCGACCGGTTCCTCCTGGAGATCGAGATCTCCTACCCGGACGAGGAGGCCGAACGCGCCATGCTGCTGGCCACCACCGGGGCACGGGAGGCACGGCCGGTTCAGGCCTTGACCGGGCCGGAACTGGTTACCGCCCAGAACCTGATCCGCCGGATCCCGGTGGGGGAGAGCGTGCTGAACGCCATCCTGAGGCTGGTGCGCGACGCCCGGCCGGATTCCTCGCCCATCGAGATGGTGCGCAAGCACCTGGCCTGGGGCCCGGGCCCGCGCGCGGCCCAGGCACTGATGCTGGCGACCCGGGCGCGGGCGGTGCTGGACGGGCGACTCGCCCCCTCGGTGGAGGATGTCCTGGCCCTGGCCGATCCGGTGCTGCGGCACCGCATGGCGCTGAATTTCTCCGCCCGCGCCGATGGCGTGCGGCTTTCCGACGTGATCGAGACATTGAAGGCCCGGCTTGGCTGACCCTGCCTCCGCCACGCTCCGCGCCGAGGCGCTCGGCGCCCGCCTGCCGCCGCTGGTGGTTGCGGCGGAGCGCGTCGCCGCGACCGTGATGCAGGGCGTGCATGGCCGCCGCCGCGCCGGCCAGGGCGACGCCTTCTGGCAGTACCGCCCCTTCCTGCCCGGCGATGTCGCAAGCCGGATCGACTGGCGGCAGAGCGCCCGCTCCGACCGCCTCTTCATCCGGGAGACGGAGTGGGAGGCGGCGCAGACCATCGCCCTCTGGCGCGACGATTCCCCCTCCATGGACTGGCGCTCCGCCCCCGGCCTGCCGCCCAAGCGGGAACGGGCGGAGCTGGTGCTGCTCGCCACCGCCTCGCTGCTGCTGCGGGGCGGGGAACGGGTGTGGCTGATCGGTGGCTCCGGCCGCTCCCATGCCGGCCGGGCCGGGCTGGAGGCGCTGGCGCAAAGCCTGCTGCGGCGCGGCGGCGGGCCGGGCAGCGGCCTGCCGCAGCCGGATGCCGGCCTGCCGCGCCACGCCCGCGCCCTTCTGATCGGCGACTTCCTCTCCCCCCTGCCGGAGATCCAGCACGCCGTGGCCAGGCTGGCAGCCCTGCCGGTGCATGGCCATCTGCTGCAGGTGCTGGATCCGGCCGAGGAGACCCTGCCCTATCTCGGCCGGGTGCGCTTCGAAGGGCTGGAGGCGGAGGAACCTACCCTGGTGCCGCGCGTCGAAGGCGTTCGCGCGCTCTATGCGGAGCGCCTGAGGCAGCACCGCGCCGGCGTTGCCGCCATCGCCGCGGCAGCCGGCTGGGGTTTCCTCACCCATCGCACGGACCAGCCGCCCGAGCAGGCATTGCTGGCCCTGTGGCAGGCCCTCGCGCCGGAGTGAGCACGAATCGGAATGGCGAAACTGATGCCATGCGCTGCCCCATGAGGCCCAGATGCTGACCCTGGGCCCCATCGCTTTCGCCGCCCCCTGGCTGCTGCTCGCATTGCCGGTCCTGCCGGTGCTGTGGTGGCTGCTGCGGGTCACCCCGCCTGCGCCCCGGCGGATCCCCTTCCCGGCCATCCGGCTGCTGCGCGACCTGCCGGTGAAGGAGGAAACGCCGGCCCGCACCCCCTGGTGGCTGCTGCTGCTGCGCGTCCTGGCCGCCGCCCTGCTGATCCTGGGCCTCGCCCGGCCGGTGCTCGGCCCCGGCACGGGCGCGGGTGGCGAGGGACCGCTGCTGCTGGTGGTGGACAATGGCTGGTCCGCCGCCGCCGACTGGCCTGCCCGCATGGCTACCGCCAATGCCGCGCTGGACCGCGCCGGGCGGGAAGGCCGCCGCGTCGCCCTGCTCGCCACCGCCCCCGCCGCGACCGGGGAGGCGCCGCGGGTCATCGGCCCGATGCCGGCGGAGGATCTCCGCCCCCGCCTCGCCGCGCTGCGGCCGCTGCCCTGGCCCCCGGACCGCGCCGCCGCCCTCTCGGCCTTCCAGGGCTGGCGGCAGGGCAATGCCGGACCGCTCGCGGTGGTGCTGGTCTCGGACGGAGTGGAGCATGCACCGGATGGCAGCACCGCCGGGCCGTTGCAGGAGGCCCTCGCCGCTGCCGGGCCGCTGACCGTGGCGCTGGCCGAGGCCGGTCCCGTGCGCCTGTTGCCGCCGCCGGTGGCGGAGGGTGACCGGCTGCGGCTGCGCGTGCGGCAGGTGCCGTTCCCCGGCGACACCCAGGCCGTGGTGCTGGCCCGCACCGGCGATGGCAGGGCGCTGGCCCGCGCCGTGGTCCCGATCCCGGCCGGGCAGGCGGAAGGGGTAGCGGAGATCGAATTGCCGCTGGAGATCCGCAACCAGATCCTGCGGCTGGACCTGGATGGCGAGCACGGCGCCGGCGGCGTCGTGCTGCTGGACGAACGGTTCCGCCGCCGCCCGGTCGGGCTGCTGCCGGGAGCGGAGCAGAATGCCGACACGCCGCTGATCGGCGATCTGTACTACCTGGGTCGCGCCCTCGACCCCTATGTCGAGTTGCGGCGCGGCTCGCTGGATCAGCTCCTCGCCCGCCCGATCGCCGTGCTGGCCCTGGCCGACCGCCCGGTGCCGGAAGGGCCGGAGCGGGAGGCGCTGACCCGCTGGGTGGAGCAGGGCGGCACGCTGATCCGCTTCGCCGGCCCGCGCCTGGCCGAGCATCCCGACCCGCTCCTGCCCGTCCCGCTGCGTGCCGAGCGGCAACTGGGCGGCTCCCTGTCCTGGGAGCAGCCGCAGCATCTGGCGCCTTTCCCGGACAACTCGCCCTTCGCCGGCCTGCCCATCCCAGAGGAGGTGACGGTGCAGCGGCAGGTGCTGGCCGAGCCCTCCCCGCGCCTGACCGACCGGACCTGGGCGAAGCTCGCCGACGGAACGCCCCTGGTCACCGCCGAGGCGCGGGGACAGGGACGCATCGTGCTGTTCCATGTCACCGCCAATGCGGAGTGGTCCAACCTGCCGCTCTCCGGTCTCTTCGTGCAGATGCTGCGGCGCATCGTGGAACTCTCCGCCGGCATCGCCGGGCAGGACGGGGATGCGCCGCTGGCGCCGCTGGAGACGCTGGACGGTTTCGGCCTGCTCGGCGCGCCGCCGCCCGCCGCCGCCGCCCTGCCGGCGGCGCAGGTGGAGACCGCCATGCCCTCCCCGCGCCACCCGCCGGGCTGGTATGGGACGGCCGGGCAGGATCCCTCCGCCGCCGCCTATCGCCGGGCGCTGAATCTGGGCGCCAGCCTGCCGGCGCCGCGGGCCGTGCCACCGCCGCCATCCGGCGCCAGCCTGGTGGCGATCGGCGGGATCCCCGCGGAGCGCGACCTCGGCCCCTGGCTGCTGGCGGCGGCGCTGCTGCTGCTGGCGGCGGACCTGCTGATCGGGCTGATGCTGCGCGGGCTGCTGCGGCCGGCAGCGAAGGCGCTGGCCCCGGCACTGACCCTGGCGATGCTGGCGCATCCGGCCATGGCCCAGTCCGAGGCGGATGGCGCGCCGGCCCTGGCGACCCGCCTCGCCTATGTCGTCACCGGGGATTCGGCCCTGGACGAGACCCTGCGCATGGGCCTGGTCGGGCTGTCGGACTACGTCAATCGTCGCACCGCCGCCTCCCTGGCCGAGCCGGCAGCGGTGGTGCCGGGGCGGGACGACCTCTCCTTCTACCCCCTGCTCTACTGGGCGGTGCCGCCGGACGCGCCGCAGCCGGATGTGGCGGCGGTGAGCGCGCTCAACGACTTCATGCGCCATGGCGGCATCATTCTGTTCGACACGCGGGACGAGGGCTCCGGCGAGGGCTTCGCGCCGGGCGCCCGCGCCGCGCTCCGGCGGGTCACGCGCGACTTGGCGATCCCGCCCCTGACCCCGGTGCCCGAGGACCATGTACTGAAGCGCGCCTTCTACCTGCTGCCGGACCTGCCGGGCCGATTCAGCGGCGGCCTGGTCTGGGTGGCGCGCGACCAGGACCGGGCGAATGACAGCGTCTCGCCGGTCATCATCGGTGGCAATGACTGGGCCAGCGCCTGGGCAATCGACGGGCGCGGGCAGAATCCCTTCGCCGTCATCCCTGGCGGGGCGCGGCAGCGGACGCTTGCCTACCGCTTCGGCGTGAATCTGGTGATGTATGCGCTGACCGGCAACTACAAGGGCGACCAGGTGCATGTACCGGCCATCCTGGAAAGGCTGGGGAATTGATGGTCCGGCATGCCGCAGGCACGCCGCAGGGCGCGGGGCTTGGCCACCACCGGGCCCGGACGCGGTCATTCCGGATCGACATGGAAGTCGGAAGACGAGATAGCTCCGGCAGAATTCAACCTGAAGGGAATCGCCGGGCCATGGAAAACCTCATCCGCTTCCTGCTGAGTAATTTCACCCTGACCTTCCTTATTATCGGGCTGATTGCCTCCAGCATCGCGCTGATGCGCGCGCCGAATCCCCTGGACCTGCCGATCGTGGTCGAGAAGCTGTTCGCCTATTTCCTGCTGTTCTCGATCGGCTTCTCCTTCTTCTACAATTTCGTCATGCACACCTTCTTCGGCGAGATGTCGGCGGATTTTATCGGCTGGGAGAACAGTCCGTTCCAGGCCGAGGTCGGCTTCGCCAGCCTGGGCTTCTCCGCTGTCGGCTTCCTGGCATTCCGCCGCAGCTTCGACCTGCGACTGGCTGCGGTGACCGGCCCGGCGCTGTTCCTGCTCGGGGCCGCCGGCGGCCATGTCCATGACATGGTCGCGCGCGGCAATTTCGCGCCCGGGAATGCGGGCGTGATCTTCTACACCGACATCTTCATCCCGCTCATCGGCTTCACGCTGCTCTGGCTGCAGCACCGATACGAGGGGGGCAGAGCCACCACCACACGCCCGGCCCTGACCTGACCGGGCCTGGGGCCGGTGGCGTGAGCCGGCCCGGACCATGAGGATCATTTGATGCAGCAGGCCTTTGCCGGCATCGATTTCGCCCCGGTCCTGCCGGTTTGGCTGATCGCCGCGCTCGGGGCGCTGGCGCTGCTGGCCCTGCTGCCGGCGCTGTGGCGCCGCGCGCGCGGGGCGCCGCTGCGGGCGCTGCTCTTCGCCCTGCTGCTGCTGGCCCTCGCCAATCCGCGCCTGGTCAACGAGACGCGGGAGGTGCGGCCGGACATCGCCCTGCTGGTCGTGGACCAGAGCGACAGCGCCCGCATCGGCCACCGCGCCGCCGAGATCGAAGCGGCGCGCGCCGCCATCGAGGCCCGCGCGGCCAAGCTGCCCGACCTGGAACTCCGTACCGTGGAGGTGCCGGAGGCAGGCAGGCAGGGCACGCGCCTCTTCTCCGCCATGGAGCGGGCGCTGGCCGAGATCCCGCGGGCGCGGCTGGCCGGCGTCATTGCCCTGACCGATGGCCAAGTGCATGACACTCCCGCCAAGTCCCCGATTGATGCCCCCTTCCATGCGCTGCTGCCGGGCCGCGCGGGAGAGATCGACCGCCGGCTGCGCCTGATCGAGGCGCCGGGCTTCGGCATTGTCGGGCGCAGCGTGGAACTGCGGGTGGCGGTGGAGGATCTCGGCGTTCCCAATCCCACCGGCGCGGCGCCGCTCACCCTCCGCC
>CALGVL010000009.1 GCA_937930165.1 uncultured Acetobacteraceae bacterium | reverse complement strand
ATGAAGTCGGCGAGCTCCAGCGGCCCCATCGGGTGGTTGGCGCCGAGCTTCATGCCGGCATCGATCGCCTGCACGTCGCCCACGCCCTCCATCAGGGCGTAGATCGCCTCGTTGATCATCGGGCAGAGGATGCGGTTGACCACGAAGCCCGGATAGTCGGCGGCGTTCACCACCGTCTTGCCCATCCGTTCCGCCAGGCGGGTCACGGCGGTGACGGTGGCATCCTCGGTCGCCAGGCCGCGGATCACCTCGACCAGCTTCATCATCGGCACGGGGTTGAAGAAATGCATGCCGAGGAAGCGGCCCGGCCGGTCGGTGGAGGCGGCAAGCCGGGTGATGGGGATGGAGGAGGTGTTGGTGGCGAGGATCGCATCCGCCTTCAGCGTCGGGCAGAGCGCCTCGTAGATCTTGCGCTTGATCGCCTCGTTCTCGGTGGCGGCCTCGATGACGATGTCGCAATCGCCGAAGCGGCCGTTGTCCGTGGCGGTGGCGATGCGCTTCAGCGCCGCATCCTTGTCGCCGGCGGCGATGACGTTCCGCTGAACCTGCCGGTCCATGTTGCGGGTGATGGTGGCCAGCGCCTTCTCCAGCGCCTGGGCGTTCACATCCATCAGCACCACGTCGAGGCCCGACAGCGCCGCGACATGCGCGATGCCGTTGCCCATGAGCCCGGCGCCGATGATGCCGACCTTGCCGATCTCCGCCATCGCTTGGTCTCCCCTCCGATCCATATGCGAAAGGCCGCGAACAAAGCCCGCGGCCCGTGTCACGGAAAAAAGGCGGGCCATTGCATGGCCCGCCCGATCCTCACTTCTTGTCCAGCTCGGCTTCGAGCTCCGGCACGGCCTTGAACAGATCCGCCACCAGGCCGTAGTCGGCCACCTGGAAGATCGGCGCCTCCTCGTCCTTGTTGATGGCGACGATCACCTTGCTGTCCTTCATGCCGGCCAGGTGCTGGATGGCGCCCGAGATGCCGACCGCGATGTAGAGATCCGGCGCCACGATCTTGCCGGTCTGCCCCACCTGCAGGTCGTTCGGCGCATAGCCGGCATCCACCGCGGCGCGGCTGGCGCCCACGGCGGCGCCGAGCTTGTCCGCCACCCGCTCGATGATCTTGAAATTCTCTGCCGAGCCCATGGCGCGGCCGCCGGAGATGACGATGCGGGCCGCGGTCAGCTCCGGCCGCTCGCTCTTCGCCAGCTCGGCGCCGACGAATTTGGAGATGCCGGGATCCTCCGCCGGCTGCACGGCCTCCACCGGGGCGCTGCCGCCCTCGGCCGGCACCGGATCGAAGCTGGCGGCGCGGACGGTAATGACCTTCTTCGGGTCGGCCGACTTCACCGTGGCCAGCGCGTTGCCGGCATAGATCGGCCGGACGAAGGTATCCGCATCCACCACCCCGGCGATGTCGGAGATCACCTGCACGTCCAGCAGGGCCGCGGCGCGCGGCATCACATTCTTGCCGGCGGCGGAGGCCGGCGCCAGCAGGTGCGAGTAGTTCGGCGCCAGCTTCACCAGCAGCGCCGCGATCGGCTCCGCCAGCCCGTTGGCGTAGATCTCCGCGTCGCTGTGCAGCACCTTGGCCACGCCGGGCAGCTTCGCCGCGGACTGCGCCGCCGCGGCGGCGCCCAGCACCAGGACATGCACCTCGCCGAGCTTCGACGCGGCCGCCACCGTGCTGCGCGTCGGCTGCGTCACGGCCGACCCGTCATGGTCGGCGAGAACGAGAACGGCCATCCTCAGATCACCTTCGCTTCGTTGCGCAGCTTGTCCACCAGTTCGGCGACCGAGGCCACCTTCTTGCCGGCCTGGCGCTTCGGCGGCTCCTCCACCTTCAGCACGGTCAGCCGCGGCGTGACGTCCACGCCGAGATCGGCGGGCTTCAGCGTCTCGATCGGCTTCTTCCGCGCCTTCATGATGTTGGGCAGAGAGGCGTAGCGCGGCTCGTTCAGGCGCAGGTCGGTGGTGACGATGGCCGGCAGCTTGAGCTGCACCGTCTGCAGGCCGCCATCCACCTCGCGCGTCACGGTAGCCTGACCGTCGGCCAGTTCCACCTTACTGGCGAAGGTGCCCTGCGGCCAGCCCAGCAGCGCCGCCAGCATCTGGCCGGTGGCGTTCATGTCGTCGTCGATCGCCTGCTTGCCGAGGATGACGAGCTGCGGCTGCTCCTTCTCCGCGACCGCCTTGAGCAGCTTGGCCACGGCCAGCGGCTCCAGCACCCCGTCATGCTCGACCAGGATGCCGCGATCGGCGCCCATGGCGAGGGCGGTGCGGATCTGCTCCTGGCAGGCCGTGGGGCCGCAGGAGACGGCGACGATCTCCGTCGCCACCCCCTTCTCCTTCAGCCGGACCGCTTCCTCGACCGCGATCTCGTCGAAGGGGTTCATGGACATCTTGACGTTCGCGGTCTCGACGCCCGTGCCGTCCGCCTTCACGCGGACCTTCACGTTGTAGTCGACCACCCGCTTGACGGGGACGAGGAGCTTCATCGCCTCTGCCGTTTCCTGCGTGCTGTTGCTGTTTCCCGCGGCCCGCGGCCGAGAGCTGGTCTTCCGCGCGCGGCGCAGCCATACCGGCAGGGCGGTTGCCCGCCCCGCGCAAAGCCGCGGCAAAATAGGGCGGGGCCGCCGGACCTGTCAAAACAGCGGCTCAACCCCTCGTCAGGAGCAGGAGCAGGGCAAGCAGGGCCAGGGTCACCCCCTGCAGCACCACGCGCCAGCGCATCAGGGTATTGGACCGCTCCCCGCTCCCGTTGTTCCGCACCAGGCCCAGCATGCCGGCGAGCAGGACGCCCAGCGTGCTGGCCAGGCCGAGGATGACGAGGACGGTGAGGACTGTTTTCATGGGCACGATCTAGACGGTGCCCGGAAATCCGCAATGGCCCGGCGCACGAATGCTTGACCCGTTACCGCCGATGGGGTTGCTGCGCTCCGCATGAGCCTGTCCCGCACAATTCTTGCGATCCTGTTCCTGTTCTGCACCCTCCTTGGGCCGGCTCTGGCCCAGGGGGGCGACCAGCCTGGGGGCGGCCAGCCGCCACCCGCCCAGCGGCAGGGCCCCGGCCTGAGCGCGGCGGACATCGACCGCCTGACCGCCCTGCTGAAGGACGAGGCCAGGCGGGCGGAATTCCTGCGGAACCTGGAGGCGCTCGCCGCGGCCAGCCAGGCCCAGGCCGGCAGCGCCGCCCCGGCCGCCGAGCCGGCACCGGCCGCGCCCGCCCAGCCTGCCCCCGCGGCGGCGCCCGCTGCGCCGGCGGAGGGCAGCGCCGACCAGCTGATCGCCCCGAACACGCTCGGCGCACAGCTGCTGGCGGGCCTCTCGGGCCGGATCGGCACCCTGTCCGACACGCTGCTCGGCGCCGCCCGGACCGTTGCCGACCTGCCCGGGCTCTGGGCCGCGGCCGGGAACATGGCAAGCGACCCGGTGGCGCGGGCCCGGCTGCTGGACGCTTCCTGGAAGCTGCTGCTGCTGCTCGGCGCCGGGCTGGGGATCGAGGCGCTGATCGCCCGCAGCCTGCAGGGCCTGCGCCACCGGCTGGACTCGGCGGCCCCGCGCAACGGCCAGGTCTGGACCTGGTTCCGGCGCCTGCCGTTGCTGGCCGCGCGCCTGCTGCTGGACCTGGTGCCGATCGCCGGTTTCGCGGTCGCGGTCTACGGGCTGTTCGGCCTGGTGCAGCCGCTACCCACCACGCAGCTTGTCGGGCTGATGGTGGCGCATACCTACATCATCGCGCGTGCCGCCTTCGCCGTGGCGCATATGCTGCTCTCGCCGCACTCGAACCACCTGCGGCTGATCCCCTGCTCGGACGAAATGGCGGCGACCTGGCTCGGCTGGCTGCGCCGGATGATGCTGGTGGGCGTCGGCGGCTACGCGCTGGCCGAGGCCGGGCTGCTCTTCGGCCTGCCCTGGGCGGCCTATGACGCCATCATCAACCTGACGCTGCTCGCCATCTCACTCTTCCTGGTGCGCATCGTGCTGCAGCAGCGGCACGCGGTGGCCGCCGTGCTGCGCGCCCCCCCGCTGCAGCCGGGGGACCAGCCGGACCACACGAGGACGATGCTGCGCCGGGCCCGCGACCGCCTGGCCGAGGTCTGGCACATCATGGTCATCCTCTGGCTCGGCGCCGCCTGGGTGGTCTGGGCGCTGGCGGTGGAGGACGGCTTCCACCGGCTGCTGACCGGCACGCTGCTGACGCTGCTGGTGCTTGGCCTGGCCAAGGCGCTGGATGACGGCATCGGGCGGCTGCTCGACCAGGCGCTGCAGCCGGGACCGGAGCAGGCACAGCGCCATCCCGGCCTGCCGGCGCGGACGGCGACCTACCTGCCGGTGCTGAAGCTGGTGATCTCGATCGTCATCGGCTTCGGCACGCTGGTGCTGCTGCTGGAGACCTGGGGCCTCGACGCGCTCGACTGGTTCGAGGAGGGCACGCTCGGCTACCGGCTGCTCGGCACCCTCTTCTCCATCGGCTGCACGCTGATCCTGGCGCTGGTGGTGTGGGAGGCGGCGAATTCCGCGATCCAGCAGCGGCTGGCGCGGATCTCCCGCGATTCCAGGGCGGCGCGCAGCGCCCGGGTGCGCACCCTGCTGCCGATGCTGCGCACCATGCTTGGCGTCGTCATCCTGGTCTTCACCGTGCTGAACGCACTGTCGCAGCTCGGCGTCAATGTCGCGCCGCTGCTGGCCGGCGCCGGCGTGGTCGGCCTGGCCGTCGGCTTCGGCTCCCAGACCCTGGTGCGGGACGTCATCACCGGCGTCTTCCTGCTGCTGGAGGACGCGGTGGCGGTGGGGGATTCGGTGAATGTCGGCGGCAAGTCCGGGGTGGTGGAGCATCTGTCCATCCGCTCCATCAAGCTGCGGGACGGCGACGGCTCCGTCCACATCGTGCCCTTCTCGGCGGTGACGACCGTCACCAACAGCACCCGCGACTTCGCCTTCGCCATAGTGGACATCATGGTCGCCTATGGCACGGACACGGACCAGGCCGGGGATGCGCTCAAGCAGATCGTTGCCGAGATGCGGACGGAGCCGCGCTGGCAGACCGCGATCCGCGACGAATTCGACTTCTGGGGCGTGGACAGCCTGGGCCAGGTCGGCATCCAGATCCGCGGCCGCGTCCGCACCGAGCCGACCCAGCGCTGGCCGGTGCAGCGGGAGCTGATGCGGCGGATCAAGCGCCGCTTCGAGGAGCTGGGGATCGATATCCCGCGCCAGATCATGGCGCCCCCGCTCTCGGCCCCGCCGGCGGTGACGGACCCCGCCGGGAAGCCGGCGATGGCGTAGGGCTAGAGCGGATCGCGGCGGAGCGCGAATCTGCTCTGCAAACACTCTATGCCAGGGCGGCCAGCAGCCAGAGCACACCGACCCCGGCAGCGATGGAGAGGGCAAGGCGGCCGAAGGCCGCCTGGGTCGCGATGGTTGCCCCGGCCGCCGCCCAGGCCGTCCAGCCGCCCTGCGCCAGCGCTGGAGCGAGGAAAGCGATGAAGATGGCGCCGGGCAGGTGCTGCAGCATGGCCTGCACGAAGCGCGGCGGCCGCGTCACCCGCAGCACCGCATAGCCGCCGGCCCGGCAGAGATAGGTTGCGACGGCCATCCCCAGGATCGCCGCCAGCACGTCCCAGCGCAGCGTCATCGCCTGCCCTCGCCATGCCCTTCCCGCGCGCCTTGGTCGCGACGCAGATCCCGTGCCGCGCCCGTCGCGGCGCCGGCGAAGGCGCCGGCCAGCACCGGCCATGGTGCGCCGAGCCCGACCCATTGCACCGCCAGCGCCACTGCCCCCGCCACGGCCCAGGGCAACAGGTCCGAGCGGCCACGCCAGATCGGCACCAGCAGGGCGAGCAGCGTGGCGGTGGCGGCGAAGAAGACCGGATGCCCCGGAGGCAGCCGCAGCACCGCGCCGAAGACATGGCCGAGGGCGCACATGACGATCCAGTTCACCCACATGGCCAGGCTGGCGCCGAAGAGGAAGCCGACATCCCGCCGGCCGGCCCGCATCTCCGCGATGGTGAGCGCGAAGGAATTGTCCACCAGCGCCGCCAGCGTGCCCCAGAGCCGCCAGCCATGCATCCGGTCCAGCAGCGGTGCCAGCGCCGCGCCCATCGGCGCCAGGCGCAGGTTGATGACCAGCGCAGCGAGGCTCGCCGCCAGGATGGGCGCCGGGTCGGACCATAATTCAAGGGCGACGATCTGGCTGGTGCCGGCGAAGACCAGGGCGCTCATCAGCAGCGTCTCGATCAGGGAGAGCCCCTTCGCGGCCGAAACCACGCCCACCACGAGGCCGAAGGGCGCGAGCCCGATGGTGATGGCAAGCGTCGCCCGCACCCCGCGCCACACTCCGGCCGTGGTGAATGTGACGCGACTGTCCCCCGCCTGATCCACGCAGCATCCCTCCCGGTCGCGGGCTGCATAGCAGCGGCGCGCGCGGCTGACCCATGCAAAGCGCGCGCCCTCGGCCGCCGCCTTGCGCAAGGAGAATGAAGGCGGCCGACCCGAAGGGCCATATCGCCTGCGGACTCATGCGCTTGTGTGCGGGCAGGACCGGGCCGCTCGTCTAGACAGCGCCGGACTATCGGACCCGCAATTCGGAAACAGCATTCGGCCCGAGAACATTGCTGCACAACGTCATTCCTGCCAACGACACATCCTTGCGCGAGCGGTATCCGGGGCGGCGTCCCCCGATGCTGTCCATCGTCGTGCCCGTATTCAACGAGGAGGAGGTGATCGAGCGCTTCCATGAGCGCCTTGCTGCGGTGATGGCCTCCCTCGGCCTGCCCTGGGAGGTGATCTATGTGAACGATGGCTCCCGCGACCGCAGCCTGGCGCTGCTGCTGGCGCTGCATGCGCGGCAAGGCGAGGTGGTGGTGCTCAGCCTCAGCCGGAATTTCGGCAAGGAGGCGGCGATGACCGCGGGCCTGGACCGCGCGCGCGGCGAGGCCGCCATCATCATTGACGTGGACCTGCAGGACCCGCCGGAGCTGATCCCGGAACTGGTCGCCGGCTGGCGGGAAGGTTTCGACGTGGTCTATGCCCAGCGCCGCCAGCGCGAGGGCGAGACCTGGCTGAAGCGGGTGACCGCCGCCGCCTTCTACCGCCTGATGCAGCATATCGGCGGCCCGGTGCGGCTGCCGGCCGATACCGGCGACTTCCGGCTGCTCAGCCGGCGCGCCCTGGATGCGCTGCTGCAATTGCGGGAGCGGCACCGCTTCATGAAGGGGCTGTTCGCCTGGATCGGCTTCCCTTCCAAGGCGGTGCTGTACGACCGCGCGCCGCGCGCCGCCGGGACGACGAAATGGAATTACTGGCGGCTGTGGAACCTGTCGCTGGAAGGCATCACCAGCTTCACCGTGGTGCCGCTGAAATTCGCCACCTATATTGGCCTGTTCACCTCGGCCTGCGCGCTGCTCTATGGCGGGCAGATCGTCGTGAAGACGCTGCTCCTCGGCAATCCCGTGCCCGGCTATCCCAGCCTGATGGCGGTGCTGCTGTTCCTGGGCGGGGTCCAGCTCATGACGCTCGGCATCATGGGGGAGTATCTCGGCCGCGTCTTCAACGAGGCCAAGGGGCGCCCGCTCTACATCGTGGAACGCTTCCTGCCGGCCGGCTCCGCCATGGGCGCCGATCCGGAGCAGGAAGTGCGCCCGTCCGACCGCCCGGCGCGGATGGCCGGCATCGGCTCGGCGTCGCCGCGGCGGGGATGAGCGGCGAGGGCCGGGGCGCGCGCCGCACCGGCCGGTGCCGATCCAGACAAGGGACAGGATGGAATGAACGAGGCTGCAATGCGGTCCGGAACCTGGTGGCTGGTCTTCCTGGGCGCACTTGCCGTCCTCCTGGCCCCCCTGCTGATCGCCGAGGTCCCGCCGCTGATGGACTACCCGAACCATCTGGCGCGGACCTGGCTGCTCGCCTTCGGCGCGGAGGACCCCATCCTGTCGCGGATCTACGGGCAGGACTGGCATGTCATCCCGAACCTGGCCATCGATGTCGTCCTGCCGGCGCTGATGCGGATCCTGCCGGTGCATGTCGCCGGCCGGGTCATGCTCGGCCTGATCCTGGTGCTGAATTACGTGGCGATCCTGGTCTACAGCCGTGTTGCCTTCGGCTACCGGTCCTACTGGCCGCTCGCTGCCGCGCTCATCGGGTACAACGCCTTGTTCCTCATGGGCTTCATGAATTTCCAGATCAGCCTCGGCATGGCGCTGTTGACCGCGGCGGGCTGGGCGGCGTTCCGCGAGCGCCATCCCCTCCTCACTATCGCCGGCGCCACCCTGGGTGCCACCCTTGTCTTCTTCTGCCACTTCTTCGGTCTGCTCTTCTGCGCGATCCTGATCGGGCCGCATGAACTGGCCGCGGTGGGGCGGGAATGGCGCCACAGCCCGCATCCGGTCCGCAGGGTCCTGCTGCGCGGCCTGGCGGCGGGCATCGTCTTCCTGCCCTCCGCCATCCTGTTCCTGTCCACCAGCCTGACCGACACGAAGGGGGAGCTTTTCTGGCTTCCTGCCGTCGAGAAGCTCCGGGCGCTGAACGCGCCCTTCATGAATTACTACGCCGCCCTGGACAAGCTGACGGCGCTTGTGGTGCTGGCCATCCTCGCCGTCTGCCTCTGGCGCCGGAGCCTCCGTCTGCCAGCGGGCACCGCGATCGCGATGCTGGCCTGCCTGGCGGTCTACATCGTCATGCCTTACGCGATCGGGGACGCCTTCTTCCTCGACTCGCGCTTCCCGGTCATGCTCGGGATGCTGCTTTTCGCCGGCATCCTGCCGGTGCTGCCGAAGCCCTCGGCCCGGATCGCCGGCCTGGCCCTCGCGGCGCTGTTCCTGCTGCGCATGGGGCTGCTCTCCGGGCTCTGGTGGCAGCACAACCAGGACATCGCCGATATCCGCCGCACCATCGCCCCGGTCCCGCCGGGCAGCCGCGTGCTCGTGGCCACGGTGGATCCGGACGTGAATCCCGCCTGGTGGCGGGCGCATGGCAGGCGGCATGTGATCGCGGAATTCTGCCGGACCGACCAGCATCTCGGCTCGCTGCTGACCATCGAGCGCCGGGCCTTCTGGCCGCTGCTCTTCACGGTTGCCACCCAGCAGCCGCTGGTGGTGCTGCCGCCCTATGACCGGATCGCAGCGCCGCTCGGGGATGTGCCGAACTATCAGCAGCTCGACCCGTCTGCGGCTCCGCGGCGCACAGGCCCTCGCCCGTCCTATCTGGCGGACTGGCCGGCCAATTTCGACTATCTCCTGGTCCTCAATGCCGGCGCGATGGACGGGCTTTCGGACTACCTGTCAGCACGGCTGGAGCCGATGGAGCGGACCGAGATGGCCGTTCTGTTCCGCATCCGGCCGGCCGCGCCGGCGGAAACCGCGCGCCACGGCGCCGAGGCCGGGGTGGGCGACCGGCCGGCCATCGCCCTGGGTGGCACCGCCGGAGGGATCTAGGCTCAGCCCCGCCGCAGCGCGATCAGCCTCTCCTCCGCGGCCTCCGGCTCCATCTCCAGCGCCGCCTCCGCGACGTCACGGCTGAAGCCGGCGCGGGCGAGGGCGGCCAGGGCCTTCAGCCGTGCCTCGCCCTCCTGCGGCATGACGGCAAAGGGGCCGATCCGTCGGCGGCGGCAATAGGCGAGGGCGGCGCCGAGTTCCGCCCCCTCCTCCTCCGGCAGCGCCGCGGCGGCGGTCTCCCGCGCCACGCCCTTCGCCGCCAGATGCGCGGCGATGGCGCGGCGGGAGCGGCCGCTGCGGGCCAGGCGGCGGGCGCGGGCGGTGGCGAAGGCGGCATCGTCCACCACGCCGCTCGCGGCCAGGCGCTGTGCCACCCGCGCGGCCGCCGCCTTCG
>CALGVL010000008.1 GCA_937930165.1 uncultured Acetobacteraceae bacterium | reverse complement strand
GGAGGCGCGCGGCCAAACGCGGCGCCACGAGCCTGGAATTCGCGCTGGCCGGCACCGCACTCATGGCCCTGCTGTTCGGCACCATCGAGATTGGCCGTTACCTGTTCACGCTGGAGGCGCTGCGCACCACCGCAGCCGAGGCGGCGCGGGTCGTGACGCTCCGTGGCTCCGCAAACATGAATGCCGGCAGGCCGCCCTGCGAGGGGCTGGATCAGGGCGAACTCACCGGGGTGCCCATCCGCGCGCCCTTCCTGAATCCCGGCACCCTTTCCATCAGGATGAGCAGTTGCTCCACGGATAGCGGCATCACCACGGTCGAGGTGACCGTGAGCCACCCCTTCGGCTTCGCCGTCTCCTATTTCGGCGCCGGGATTTCCTCGCTCACGGAAACCGCACGGGCCGTCTTCAACTGAGGTCCCTGGGCCCGGATGCCAATGGGTCAGTCGTCCGGCGCACCCGGCTCGGAATCGCTGACACCGGGCGGGTCCGGATAGAGATCGGAGGGCACCTTCGCATCCGGATTCTGCGTGGTGCTGCCCTGCTGCACCTTCTCCTTCGTGGCCTTCGATTTGGGATCGGCGCTGTTCATCCTCTCGCTGGCGCCGGTCGGATATTGTGTCTTGCCCATCTCCTCGCCTCACATCTCAGGGAAAGTCCTTCGTCTCCAGCCGATCCCCCACCACCATCAGGCCCGGTGCGCCGGAGCGCAGCAACTCCGCCGCCTCCGTATCCCCAAGCAGCATGGCGCGCAGGAATGCCACGGCGAGACCAGCAGTGCGCGTGTGATAGGTCGGATCGGCCCAGCGCGGCCCCGCCGCCGGCTCATCTGCGAAGGCGGCATGCGTCGCGCCATTCAGTACCGCGAGCACCTGCGGCACGCCGCTGACGGCATGGAACGGGATTTCCCGGTCGGCCGGCCTGGTGCCCTCGATATAGCCATTGTCCAGCGTGCCAGTCACATGCAGCAGCGGCGCCGCCACCCGGCCGAAGGCGAAGCGCGGCGGCAGGCCGCGCGACGGTATGGGAGAGAGCAGGATGCCGGCCTTCAGTCGCGGATCCGGCAGCCGCAGCCCATGATCCCCGCCCGGCAGGCGCTGGCCGACCAGGTGCTGCACCATCCAGGCGCCATAGGAATGCCCTGCTGCGGCGAGGCGCGCCGGATCCACGCGCCCATGCAGCGGCCCGGGCATCGCGGCCCGGCGCAGCAATTCGCCTAGGGCGAAGATCCCATCCTGCAGCCGTGCCAGCGCCTGGCCGGCATCCAGCGCCGCCGCCATCAGCGCGACGCCGATATCCGCCCTGCCCTGCCACAAGGCGCTGTCCGTGCCCGGATGCTGCAGATGCAGGACGACGAACCCCGCCTCCGCCAGCGCGCGACCGAGATAGCCAAGCCCCTCGCGCGAACCGCCAAGCCCGTGCGAAAGCACCACCGCCGGCGCAGGCCCCTCGCCCTGCGGCAGCCGTAGCCGTACCGGCAGCACGCGGCGGCGGGCCGGGTCGGTCCAATCCTCGGTCAGCACAGCTCCGGCCGCGGCGGCACCGAGGGATGCGAGACCGGCAAGGGCGAGCAGGGCGCGGCGCTGCATGGCGGTGGCAGGCCGGGCCTCACGCCCCCTGCCCCCAATTCATCGTCAACCCGCCATCAATGGTGAAGCTCTGTCCCGTCACATAGTCGGCCTCATCGGAGGCAAGATAGACAGCGAGCCTCGCTACCTCCTCCGGCCGGCCGGGACGGTGCCAGGGGATGTTCGGCATTTCCCGCTTCAGGATCGCCGGATCCTCCACGCGCCGGTGCGTCATCGGCGTGTCAATCATGCCCGGGGCAATGGCGTTCACATTGATCCGGTCCGGTGCGACCTCCAGGCAGAGGCTGCGGGTGAAGGTCAGCAGCCCGCCCTTGGCAGCGCCATAGGCGGCGGCGCCCGGACTCGGGATTCTCTCATGCACCGAGGTGACGTTGATGATTCGCCCATGGCCGCCTATCGCCCGGCGGCAGCGCACGAAGGCGCGGCAGCAGAGGAAGGGGCCGCGCAGATCGGTGCGAAGGATGCGGTCGAAATCCTCGGCCGGCATATCCGCCACCTGCATGCCGCTCTGGCCGATGCCGGCATTGTTCACCAGGATGTCGGGCGGGCCGAGTTCCGATTCGGTTTCCCGGAACAGGCGCTCGACGCTGTCCTCCTCGCCGACATCGCCCTGCACGACGATTGCCTGCCGGCCGGCGGCCTGGACGCGCCGCTGCGTCTCCTCTGCCCCTGCCCGGTCACGGTACACGAGGATGGCGATATCGGCTCCCTCCGCGGCGAAGGCCACGGCGATGGCTTGGCCGATGCCGGAATCAGCACCTGTGACGATGGCGATACGATTCTTGAGGCGCATGGGCGTGGTCCTGCCAGCCGGATAGGGCAGGAACACGCCATCGCCCGGCTGGTTCAGCCGAGCTTGATTTCGTAGGTGATCCACATGGTCCGGTCCGCCAGGCGGTCATAGACGCCGCGGCCGCGATAGTTGTTGTCGGCGGTGATCCAGCGGATCACGCTCCAGCCCTTCTCCCGGCCGATGGCGGCCAGGGCCTCGATCAGCGCATCCGCCACCCGCTGTCCCCGAAAGGCTGGATCAACGAAAAGATCGTCCAGGAAGCCGGCCATCTTGGCGGCCAGCGGCCGGGCAAAGGGGCGGTAATGCGCCAGGCCGACGGCGCGGCCCTCCGGCGTCTCGGCGATGAGGGCCTTCACCTCATGCGCCGGGTCCTGGATCCAGCCCCAGACAGTGGCACGCATCTCCGGCGTCTGCTGCACCTTGTAGAATTCGGCATAGCCGGCGAAAAGGCGTTCCCAATCGGCGCGATGGCGTTCCGCCAGCGGCACGATGCGGACAGGCTGGGTCATCAGAATCCTCTCAGGTTTGGATGTCAGGCCGGTCTCTCGCCGCCCTCGGGCCCGTAGAAGATCACCCAGGTGGCGAAGTCTTCGGTGAAATTCTCGAAACGATGCTCCGCGCCAGCGGGGGCGAAGAGCAGGTCACCGGCGGCGCAGGCATGGCGGCTGCCATCACAGAGGAACTCGCCGCGGCCTGCGACCACCACATAGACCTCGTCGCGCGTGTGTGGCGTCTGCGGGTCGGTGCCGCGCGGTGCGTACCAGCGGACCTCCAGTGTGCCATGGGTGAAGATGCGGGCGGAAAGGCGGCCCGGCTCCTTCGGCGCCAGCGCGGCGGCAGCCGCGGCGAAGGCAAAGGGTGGTGCGCTTGGCATGCATTCCTCCCGCCAGGACGGGTTCAGAAGCGGATCCGCCCCGCCTCCCGCAGCCCGATCAGCACGGCGCCGACATGCGGCGCGTTCAGCATCATGCCGCCCTGCAATCCGCGCAGCACGTCATCCACGGGATGCAGTTCCACCACCACATCCTCCCCGGCATCGAGGCTCTGCTCCGCCACCCTCTCCGCGCCGAGGGCAAGGACGAAATGGATGCGGTTGGTATTGTGCGCCGGTTCCGGCGAGAGGGACAGGAAGCTGCGCCATTCCGCGGCGTCATGCCCCGTCTCCTCCAGCATCTCGCGGCGGCCGGCGGCGACCGGGTCGGTTTCATCTGCCTCCATGATGCCGCCGGGCAGTTCCAGCACCGCCTCCCCGGCGCCGGGCCGCCATTGGCGGACCAATACCATCCGGTCATCGGCGGTGAGGGCCAGCACATGCACCCAGTCCGGCCATTCCAGCATGTACCAGGGGTCCAGCACCGCGCCGGTGCCGCTCACCAGGGCATCGGCGCGGAGGTGGATCCAGCGGTCACGGAAGACGGTGCGGCTGCCGGTGCGCCGCCAGGGACGCACCGTCTTCCGGCTTTCACTCACTCGGCAGCCTCCAGATGCATCGCCTTGGCATATTCCTCCAGCGGCGCGCAGGAGCAGACCAGGTTGCGGTCGCCATAGACATTGTCCACGCGCTTCACCGGCGGCCAGTATTTGTGCGCCTGGACGAAGGGCGCCGGGAATGCGGCCTCCTCCCGGCTGTAGGGGTGCTTCCACTCCGTCGCCATGACTTCGGCGGCGGTGTGTGGTGCGTTCTTCAGCGGGTTGTCGGCCTTGTCCACGCGCCCCTGCTCCACCGCGCGGATCTCGGCGCGGATCGCCACCATGGCCTCGATGAAGCGGTCGAGTTCGGCCTTCGGCTCGGACTCCGTCGGCTCCACCATCAGGGTGCCGTTGACCGGCCAGGACATGGTCGGCGCGTGGAATCCGTAATCCTGCAGGCGCTTGGCGATGTCCTCCACCAACACGCCGCCGCCCTGCTGGAAGCCGCGGCAGTCGAGGATGCACTCATGCGCCACCATCCCCCGCGCACCCTTGTAGAGCACAGGGTAATGCCCCTCCAGCCGCTTCGCCACGTAGTTGGCGTTGAGGATCGCCACCTGCGTCGCCCGCTTCAGCCCGGCAGGGCCCATCATGCGGATATAGGCATAGCTGATGGGCAGGATGGCGGCGCTGCCGAAGGGCGCGGAGCTGACCGGGCCATAACCTGTCTCCGGCCCTGCCCCCGGATGCAGCGGGTGGTTCGGCAGGTGCGGCGCCAGATGCGCGGCCACGCCGATCGGCCCCACGCCAGGGCCGCCGCCGCCATGCGGGATGCAGAAGGTCTTGTGCAGGTTCAGGTGGCAGACATCGGCGCCGATCGCCGCCGGGCTGGTCAGCCCGACCTGCGCGTTCATATTGGCGCCGTCCATGTAGACCTGCCCGCCATGGGCGTGGATCAGGGCGCAGATCTCCTTGATCTGCTCCTCGAAGACGCCATGGGTGCTGGGATAGGTGATCATCAGCGCGGCAAGGTTCGCCGCGTGCTGCTCCGCCTTCGCCCGCAGGTCGTCCAGGTCCACATTGCCGTCGCGGTCGCAGCCGACGACCACCACCTTCATCCCCGCCATCACCGCGCTGGCAGGGTTGGTGCCATGCGCGGAGGAGGGAATCAGGCAGATGTTGCGATGCCCTTCGCCCCGCGCCTTATGCCAGGCGCGGATCGCCAGCAGCCCGGCATATTCGCCCTGGCTCCCGGCATTGGGCTGGAGCGAGACGGCAGCAAAGCCGGTGATGGCGCAGAGCCAGCTTTCCAGCCGCTTCACCAGTTCGAAATAGCCCTCCGCCTGATCAAGCGGCACGAAGGGATGGATATCCGCGAAGCCGGGGAAGGTGATGGGCATCATCTCCGCCGTCGCGTTCAGCTTCATCGTGCAGGACCCCAGCGGGATCATGC
>CALGVL010000007.1 GCA_937930165.1 uncultured Acetobacteraceae bacterium | reverse complement strand
GCATCGGCCTCGCCATCGCCCAGCGGCTGGACCTGCCGGAACTGGTGGGCCGGCTGCTGGCGGCGCGCGGTGTCGGGCCGGAGGCGGCGGCGGATTTCCTCGAACCCACGCTGCGCGCCCTGCTGCCCGATCCCTCGGTGCTGCTGGACATGGACGCGGCCGCCGCCCGCCTGGCCAGCGCGGTGCGGGAAGGGGAGACCGTCGCCGTCTTCGGCGATTACGACGTGGACGGCGCCTGCGCTGGCGCGCTGATGGTGCGCGCCCTGCGGCAGCTTGGCTGTCCCGTCACCTTCTACGTGCCGGACCGGCTGAAGGAGGGCTACGGGCCGAATCCGGCAGCGATCCGGGAATTGTGTGCGCGCGGCGCGACGCTGATCGTCTGCGTGGATTGCGGCATCGCGGCGCATGAGGCGCTGGAGGAAGCCAGGGGCCATGCCGATGTGGTGGTGCTGGACCACCACAAGTCGGAAGGCCCGGTGCCGCGGGTGCAGGCGGTGGTCAATCCGAACCGGCTGGATTGCACCTCCGGCCTGCGGCATCTCTGCGCCGCGGCAGTGGCCTTTTTGGCGGTGGTCGCGCTGCACCGGGTGCTGCGCAGGGCCGGGTATTTCTCCCGGACCGAGGAGCCGCGGCTGCTCGACCTGCTCGACCTGGTGGCGCTGGCCACGGTCTGCGACGTGATGCCGCTGACCGGGGTGAACCGGGCACTGGTGGCGCAGGGGCTGAAGGTCATGGCCCGCCGCGGCCGCGCCGGCATCGCCGCGCTGCTGGAGGTGGGGCAGGTGCGGGATGCGCCGACGGCGCATTCGCTGGGCTTCGTCCTCGGCCCGCGGATCAATGCGGCGGGGCGGATCGACGAGCCCGATCTGGGCCTGCGCCTGCTGCTCTGCGACGATCCCATCGAGGCCCGCGCCATGGCGGAGCGGCTGGATGCCGTGAACCGCCGCCGGCAGGAGGTGGAGGCGGAGGTCCTGGGCAGCGCCCTCGCCGCCGCCGAAGCGCAGGCCGGCGCTGGCCATCCGGTGCTGCTGGTCTGTGGCGAGGGCTGGCATCCCGGTGTGGTCGGCATCGTCGCCGGGCGGGTGAAGGAGAAATTCAACCGTCCGGCCTGCGTGGCCGGGCTGGCGGGCGGGATGGCCAAGGGCTCCGGCCGCTCCGTGCCAGGGCTGGATCTGGGGGCGGCGGTGATCGCGGCGCGCCAGGCGGGGCTGCTGGAATCCGGCGGCGGCCATGCCATGGCGGCCGGCTTCAGCTTCCTGGCGGACCGTCAGGCCGAGTTCCACGCCTTCCTGGATGAGCGTCTGGCCCGCGCGGCGGATCTGCCGGATGCCGCCGATCTGTTGGGGGAGGGGACGGTGACCGTCCCCGCTGCCACCGCCGAGTTGGCGCAGCAGGTGGAGCGCCTGGCCCCCTTCGGCGCCGGGAATGAGGAGCCGGTCTTCGCCCTGGCGCGCGCCCGGGTGGTCCGGGCCGACCGGGTGGGGAAGGAGGGCAACACCATCCGCGCCTTCCTGGAAGGCGAGACGGGCGGCCGCCTCAAGGCCATCTGCTTCCGCGCCAAGGACGGGCCGCTGGCCCAGGCGCTGCTCGGCTCCCGCGGGGCGCCGCTGCATCTCTGCGGGCAGTTGCGGGCGGAGCGTTGGAACGACCAGGTCTCCGCCTGCCTGCATGTGGTGGATGCGGCGCCGGTGCCGCCCGGCGCCGCGGCGGGCTGATCAGGTCCCGACCTTCAGGGTGCTGGTCAGGCCGCGCAGGCAGGCCAGGATCGAGAGCGGCGTGATCTTGCCGGTGCGGGGATTCTCCTCGCTCGGCACGTTCTCGATGGTCATGGTCAGCCGTGCCGATGCGGCCTCCACCCGGATGGTGTGGGTGTTGCGGGTCACGCCGGGATCCGCCCAGATCTCGATCATGGTCCGCTCCGGGCCGATGCCGGCCAGGCCGAGGGCGGCGGCGACATTCACATTCGCCGGGAAGCCCCGCGCGGCATCGAAGGCATTGCCCTTGAAGACGCATTTCGGCTCGGTGACGGAGAGGACGTCGATGCCGTTCTCCACCAGATAGGGCGCGCCCTCCAACCCGCGCGGCGGCTTGCGGGTCTCGATGGTGATGCTCTCCACCTCGCCCTCCGCCGCGGCGCGCACGGCATCCAGGCCGAGCAGCGCACCGGTCGGGACGATGATGCGTGCGCCTGTCTCCCGTGCCCGCTCCACCAGATGCATGCGCGGCAGCAGCGCGCCGACCGAGGAGGGCACGAAGATCCGGCCGCGGGCGATGGCGGGCTCGGCGATGGCCTCGAAGACCGCTGCCGGTGCAGCCTCGACGACCACATCAGCGCGCTCCGCCAGTTCGGAGAGCGGGACGATGGCGGGCGGGGTGCGGAAGCCGGCGATGCTGCGCCGTGCCTTTTCCTGGTCGCGTGCCGCGACGGCGGTGAGGCGCAGCCCCTCCACCCCGGCATCAAGCGCCTTGGCAAGGTGCAGGCCGATCGCGCCCAGCCCTCCGATCGCGACGGTCAAAGTGCGTGCCATCTGCTCGCCTCCCTGTGCTCCGGCCGGTGCGGTAGCAGAAGCGTGGTGCGGGGGCGAGGGCGGGTTTCCGGGGCGGAACCGCGGAACCAATCGGATGGCAGCGCTTTATGCGGAACGACCGGCTTCGACGCAGGTCCGAAACATACCAGGAGGCCATGCTACATGAATGTCAGCCCCATCCTGCGCGGCGCCGCTGCCGCTGCGCTGCTCGTGACGCTCGCCGCCTGCAACAACACGCGGGACGGGATGGCGGGCAACCCGCCCAGCACCGCTCTGCAGCGGGCCTATGACCGCGCCACGGACAGTCCGCGGACCTCTCCCGATGGCACCGGCAACAATCCAAGCGGCACCGCCGCCGAGCGGACCTTGGACCGCACCGCGGGCACCAATGTCTCCGGCGCCTATCCGTCCCAGTCGGATGGCAGGCCGGGCAACCCGCCGGGCACGGCGGCGCAGCGCGCCTATGACCGGGCGACCGGCTCCAACACCTCCGGCGCCTATCCGCAGAATCGCTGAGGGAGCACGGCCCGGCTGGGGGATTCCCGCCGGCCGGGCCGGCAGGCGTCAGACGACCGGGCTGCGGCCGCCATCCACATTGATGGCGGTCCCGGTCACATAGCCGCCGTACTGGCTGCACAGGTAAAGGGCGAGGGCGGCGAATTCCTCCGGCTTGCCGAGGCGGCCGACGGGCACCGGCCTGCCCATTTCCTCCTTCCATTCCTCCCAGCTGATGTTCCGCTTGTCCGCGGCGTGGCGTCGGACCCATTGGTCGCTCTCGATGATGCCGACCAGCAGGGCGTTCACCAGGACGTTGTGCTTCGCCCCTTCATTGGCCAGCACCTTGGTCAGTGCCATGCCGGCAGCGCGGGAGACGGCGGTGGGCGCGCCCTCGGCCGGTGGGGCCTTGGCGCCGATGTTCAGGACATTGATGATCCGGCCCCATTTGCGCTCCTGCATCTTCGGCATGGCCAGCCGGGCCAGGCGGATGGCGGCGAAGAGCTTGAGGTCCAGGTCGTTCTGCCAAAGCTCGTCGGAAATCGAGAGGAAGGGCCCGCGCTGGCTGGTCCCGGCATTGTTGATGAGGATGTCCACCTGGCCCAGGGCCTTCTCCGCCTCGGTGAAGGCGCGGTTGCAGCCCTCGGCGGTGGAGATGTCGGCGGCGATGGTGACCACCTTCGCGGCGGGTGCCACCGCCCTCACCTCCGACTCGGCCTTGGCCAGCGACTCGGCGCCGCGCGCCACCAGGGCGACCTGGCCGCCGGCCTCGGCGAAGGCCTTACCCATGGCGAGGCCGAGCCCCTTGGAACCGCCGGTGATCAGCGCCGCGCGGCCATCGAGCGTCAATTGCATCGAAACATCTCCCCCAATCGGATAGCTATGGGGGCCATCCTGCCGGCGCTGCCGGGGCGGGGGAAGGGTGGGGCGACCTACGGGACTCGAACCCGTGACATCCAGGACCACAACCTGGCGCTCTACCAACTGAGCTAAGGCCGCCGCACGGCCCGGGGTGAAGCACCCCGGGCGGCGGGAGATAGGGCTAGCCGGTGGCTGCCGTCAACACTCCCTCACGTCCCTGGCCGCGCGCGGCGACCCAGGCCCGCATCCGTTCCAGTGCCTCTTCCAGTACCGACTCGTTCTTGCAGAAGGCGAAGCGGGCATAATGGCTGGGGGCGTCCTGGCTGGCATAGAAGGCGGTCACGGGGATGGCCGTGACCTTGGCCTGCTCGGTCAGCGCCCGGCAGAAGGCCACGTCATCGCCGTTGAAGCCGAGCGGCCGGAAATCCGTGGTGATGAAGTAGCTGCCCTGGGTCGGCAGCACGCCAAAGCCCAGTTCCGCCAGCCCCTTGGCCAGCAGGTCGCGCTTGGCCTGCAGATGCGCCGAGAGCCCCTCGAAGTAGCTGTCATCCTTCATCAGTCCCACTGCGACCCCGCGCTGCAGGTTGGGCGGGGTGGTGAAGGTCAGGTTCTGGTGCGCCTTCGCCACATTCGGCGCCAGCGACCGGTCGCAGGTGATGTAGCCCACCTTCCAGCCGGTCAGGCTGAAGGTCTTGCCGGCGCTGCCGATGCGCATGCAGCGCTCCCGCATCCCCGGCAGGGTCATCAGCGGGATGTGCTTCCAGCCGTCGAAGGTCAGGTGCTCATAGACCTCATCGCAGACGGCATAGGCGTCGTGGCGCTGGAGCAGCTCGGCGATGAAGGCCAGCTCGGCGGCGGTGAAGACCTTGCCGGTCGGGTTCATCGGCGTGTTGAGCAGGATCGCCTTGGTCTTCGGCCCGAAGGCGGCGGCCAGTTCGGCCCGCGGCAGCTCCCATTTCGGCGGGCTGAGCCGCACCAGTTTCGGCTCCGCGCCGAGCAGCTTCACCACTGGCAGATAGGTGTCGTAGAGCGGCTCGATCAGCACGCATTCGTCGCCCGGGTTCAGCACGGCCATCAGGCAGGCGGTGATCGCCTCCGTGGCGCCGGAGGTGACGACGACCTCGGCGTTCGGATCCACTTCCAGGCCATAAAAGCGGCGGTTATGGGCAGCCACGGCCTGGCGTAGCTCCGGCAGGCCGGTCAGGGGCGGATACTGGTTGCGCCCGTCCAGCAGCGCCGCGGCGGCGGCATGGATGACATCGGACGGCCCGTCATAATCCGGGAAGCCCTGGCCGAGATTGATCGCGCCATGCTCGACCGCAAGCGCGCTCATCACTGTGAAGATGGTGGTGCCGGTCGCCGACAGGAGATTGTTCTGGGGCTGCATCCGCCCTGCCTTCCAGGTTCCAGGAGAGAGGCGGCTCGGCCGGCGCCGGGCCGGACAGGCCGGCGCCAGGGATCGGTCCGCAGGTGACACGCCACCCATAATGGGTCCCGGTTTCCCCTACCGCAACCCGAAGCTGGACAGGAAATGCCGCTTCGTTGTGCAGAATTTCCCTGACTGCCGAGGATCTGGGCGATTCCGGTCTGGAACCCGCGGAAATCGTCGCCCAGGCCGATTGAAGCCGTGGCACCGGCCATGCGAAACACGAGGCACCGGCGGCCTGTCGCCCCGCACCGGGCGTGGCGGCGGAGGCAGCACCTGGACCCGGCCGCAGCGCCGGACTGCGAAGCGGAGCCGATGAAGAAGATCGAGGCCATCATCAAGCCCTTCAAGCTGGACGAGGTGAAGGACGCCCTGCACGAGATTGGCCTGCAGGGGCTCACCGTCGTGGAGGCGAAGGGCTTCGGCCGCCAGAAGGGCCATACGGAGCTCTACCGCGGCGCCGAATATGTCGTGGACTTCCTGCCCAAGGTGAAGATCGAGGTCGTCTGCAGCGACGACATGCTCGAGCGCGCGCTGGAGGCGATCATGCAGGCGGCGCGCACCGGGCGGATCGGCGACGGCAAGATCTTCGTCTCCGACATCCAGGAGGTGATCCGCATCCGCACCGGCGAGCGGGGCGAGGACGCGGTCTGAGCTGACGGAATGGCCGCCGGGACATGCCCAATCCCCGGCGGCGGAGACCAGGAGCAGAGCGTGCCCCGGCCCGGGGTCCGTGATGCGAAGGTCGCGCCGCGCGCATGCCTGCGCGGCGCGGGAGAGGGCGAAGAACGGGTTCCGCGAGGGATCCGGGGACTAGGTTAGGGACACAGGAACGCAGACAATGGCGCAGGACAAGGCGGACGCCGTCTCCAAGGTCATGGAGATGATCAAGGAGCACAGCGTGGAGTATGTGGACTTCCGGTTCACGGATCCGCGCGGCAAGTGGCAGCACACCGCCCAGCACGTTTCCACCATCGGGGAGGACACCTTCACCGATGGCATCATGTTCGACGGCTCCTCCATCGCCGGCTGGAAGGCGATCAACGAGTCCGACATGATCCTGATGCCGGATCCGGACACGGCCTGCATGGATCCGTTCTCCGCCAAGCCGCAGCTGATCCTGTTCTGCGACATCGTGGAGCCTTCGACCGGCCAGTTCTATTCCCGCGACCCGCGCTCCACCGCGAAGCGGGCCGAGGCCTATCTGAAGTCCTCCGGCATCGGCGACGCCGCCTATTTCGGGGCGGAGGCGGAGTTCTTCATCTTCGACAGCGTGAAGTTCGGCGTCGGTGGCAATTTCGCCACCTACCAGATCGAGAGCATCGAGGGACCGGGCGCCAGCCTGAAGGACTATCCGGAGGGCAATATGGGCCACCGCCCGCTGCCGAAGGGCGGTTACTTCCCGGTCCCGCCGGTGGATAGCGAGCAGGATCTCCGTGCCGAGATGCTCTCCACCATGATCGAAATGGGCGTGGTGGGTGAGAAGCACCACCATGAGGTCGCGCAGTCGCAGCACGAGCTGGGCACGAAATTCGGCACCCTGGTGCAGCATGCCGACCACATGCAGATCTATAAGTACGTCATCCACAACGTCGCGCACAGCTACGGCAAGACCGCGACCTTCATGCCGAAGCCGATCTATGGCGACAACGGCAGCGGCATGCATGTGCACCAGTCCATCTGGAAGGGCGGCAAGCCGCTTTTCGCCGGCAACGGCTATGCGGACCTGTCGGAGACGGCGCTGTACTACATCGGCGGCATCATCAAGCACGCCAAGGCGTTGAACGCCTTCACCAACCCGCTGACCAACAGCTACAAGCGGCTGATCCCGGGCTTCGAGGCGCCCGTGCTGCTGGCCTATTCGGCCCGTAACCGCTCCGCCTCCTGCCGCATCCCCTACGCGACCAGCCCGAAGGCGAAGCGCGTCGAGGTGCGGTTCCCGGATCC
>CALGVL010000006.1 GCA_937930165.1 uncultured Acetobacteraceae bacterium | reverse complement strand
CCCGGCCGAGCAGGCGGACCGCCTCGCCACGGCCGCCGCCAGTGTCGGGGCGCGGCGCTTCGGCGTGCTGGCGCCGGCGGATGAATTCGGCCGCCGCCTCGCCGCTGCCCTGCGCAACCGGCTGCCGGAGCTCGGCCTGCCGGCGCCGGTGGTGGTGCTGCACCCGGTCCGCGGTGACGTGGCTCAGGCGGCGCAGCAGCTCGCCACCCAGGCCGGGCCGGAGGGGCTGGATGCGGTGCTGCTGGGCGAGAGCGGCGCCGCCGCCCGCACCGCCGCCGCTACCCTATCCGACGCTTTGCCGAGCCGGCCGCGCTTCCTCGGCCCGACCTTCTGGGCGCAGGAGCCTGCGCTCGGCCAGGAGCCTGCCTTGGCCGGCGCCTGGTTTCCGGCCCCGGACCCCTCGGCGCGGATGAATTTCGAGTCGCGCTACATGTCCGCCTTCGGGGAGCGGCCGCCGCGCCTGGCCAGCATCGCCTACGACGCCGCGGCGCTGGCCAGCCGGACGGTGCGCGGCGGCGTGCCGGTGGGGGAGGCACTGATGGGCGCCGACGGGCCGATCCGCCTGCTGCCGGACGGCCAGGCGCAGCGGGGGCTGGCGATCTTCGCGCTGGAACCCTCGGGCGAGCCGCGGCTGGTCCAGCCGGCGCCGGTGCCGGGCGCCTGAGCCGCGATCGCGGTGGCGCTGCCGATTCCGGGCCTGATCGGAAGGAGGCGAGCGGGCTTCGATTCTCGCAATCGCGTGCTTGACTGGCCTCACCGGATATTGATTGTATACTATCGGAAAGGTGAGGCCGATCCTGGCCCCTTAGCCGGTTCGTTCCGATATGGTCCCTTCGCTCTTCTCTTCCGGTGCCGCCCTTTGCCTGATGCGGCACCCGGCCTGGCGCGATCTGACCGCCTTCCTGCACGTCCTGCGCAGCGGGCTCCGCGGCGGCTACCGGCCGGAACGGCATTACATGCGCGGCGGCCGGACTCCCGGTGCCAGGTCGCTCGCCCGGGCCTGACCGCCGCGCACCCGAACCGGGTCTCAGAGCGCTGCGATCGTCTTCCGGATCCCGGCCGTCCAGTGGCCGGCGGCCGGGTGCGGGCGCGGGCCGAATGTGGCCTGCAGCACCTCCATCGCCGAAACCCGGCCAAGGTCGAAGAGGCGCCAGCCCTCCGGCTCGGCCGAACGGCCGATTCCGGCGGTCTGCCAGGCGAGCAGGGCGAGCTTCCCCTTGGCGGTGCGGCCGATCTCATGCGGATGCACCACCCGCCAGGCGTCATCATAGAGGATCTGCACGGCGCGGCGGCGGTGCAGGGCATCGGCCAGCAGGGGAAGGCAGGCAGGATCGGGCGCCGAGGCTGCGACCGGCGGGTGCGGATGGGCGACGGCCATGGCCTGTATATGGGTAGGAAGCCCCTGGAATTCATGGGATGCCGGCCGCCGCGCGGCCCCGCCTCCCTGGCGGCCGGAAGCGTGCGCCGGCGGTTGCCCTGGGAGGCGGCAGCCACTACCTGACGAGACGACCAGCCCCGCCATGCGGGGCCCTCCCTGAACAGATCATGGCGGATATGAGCGACCCAGCCGAGATGCCACCGGCCCCCCAGCCGGCGGAAGAAACGAACGCGCAGCCCGAGACTACACAGCCGGAGCCCACGCCCGAGGAGCGAATCGCTGCCCTGGAGCAGGAAGTGGCGCAACTCCGTGATCGCTGGCTGCGGGCCGAGGCCGAGAACCAGAACCTCCGCGCCCGCGCCGAGCGGCAGGTCGCGGATGCCCGCAACTACGCCATCCAGAAATTCGCCCGCGACGTGGTGGAGGCGGCGGAGAACCTCCGCCGCGGCCTGGAGGCCCTGCCCCCCGCCAGCGAGGGCGAGCCGGAACTGCTGACCAAGCTGCGCGACGGCTTCGAGGGGGTGGAGCGCAGCTTCCTTGCCATCCTGGAGCGCAACGGGATCGAGCGGAAGGAGGCCCAGGGCCAGCCCTTCGACCACGAACTGCACCAGGCCATGGCGCAGCAGCCGGCGCCGGAGGGCGTGGCCCCCGGCACCGTCATCCAGCAATGGACCCCCGCCTGGACCCTGAACGGGCGCCTGCTGAAGCCGGCCATGGTGGTGGTCGCCGCGGAGGGCGGGGGCGCCTAGATTTTCGTCACCCGGCGCCGCGGAGACCTTGTTCCGCCGCCGGGGCCTGAATAAATGCTGGGTAGCGGCCCGCTCCCGATCCTGTGGGCCAGCCTATCCATCCGAATCAACAGGGGACGGGTGCGGTGCCTGAGACCGGGCCGCCCCCGCCCGCCGCAAAGGAGCAGTACGGATGAGCAAAGTCATCGGCATCGACCTCGGCACGACCAACTCCTGCGTCGCCATCATGGAAGGCAAGGACGTCAAGGTCATCGAGAACGCCGAGGGTGCCCGCACTACCCCCTCCATGGTGGCCTTTGCCAAGAGTGGCGAGCGTCTGGTCGGCCAGAGCGCCAAGCGCCAGGCCGTGACCAACCCCGCCAACACCCTCTACGCCGTCAAGCGCCTGATCGGCCGCCGCTTCGACGACCCGATGGTCAAGAAGGACATCGGCCTCGTCCCCTACAAGATCGTGCGGGCCGACAACGGCGATGCCTGGGTGGAGGTCGAGGGGCAGAAATACGCGCCGCAGCAGATCAGCGCCCATATCCTGACCAAGATGAAGGAGACGGCCGAGGCTTATCTCGGCGAGAAGGTGACGCAGGCCGTCATCACCGTCCCCGCCTACTTCAACGACGCCCAGCGCCAGGCCACCAAGGAAGCCGGCCAGATCGCGGGCCTCGAAGTCCTGCGCATCATCAACGAGCCGACCGCGGCCGCGCTCGCCTATGGCGAGGACAAGAAGCATTCCGGCACCATCGCGGTCTATGACCTCGGCGGCGGCACCTTCGACATCTCCATCCTGGAGATCGGCGACGGCGTCTTCGAGGTGAAGTCCACCAACGGCGACACCTTCCTGGGCGGCGAGGACTTCGACCAGCGAATCATCGACTACCTGGCCGACGAGTTCAAGAAAGAGCAGGGCATCGACCTGCGCAGCGACAAGCTGGCGCTGCAGCGGCTGAAGGAGGCCGCCGAGAAGGCGAAGATCGAGCTCTCCTCCTCCAAGGAGACCGAGATCAACCTGCCCTTCATCACCGCCGATGCCAGCGGGCCGAAGCACCTGGTCATGAAGCTGACCCGGGCGAAGCTGGAGGCGCTGGTGGACGACCTGATCCAGCGCACCATGGAGCCCTGCAAGCAGGCGCTGAAGGATGCCGGCCTCGCCGCGAACGAGATCGACGAGGTGATCCTGGTCGGCGGCCAGACCCGCATGCCCAAGGTCGTCGAGACGGTGCGGCAGTTCTTCGGCAAGGAGCCCGCCCGCAACGTCAACCCGGACGAGGTCGTGGCCATTGGCGCCGCGATCCAGGGCGGCGTGCTGAAGGGTGAGGTGAAGGACGTCCTGCTGCTGGACGTGACCCCGCTCTCCCTCGGCATCGAGACGCTGGGCGGCGTCTTCACCCGGCTGATCGACCGCAACACCACGATCCCGACCAAGAAGTCCCAGGTCTTCAGCACGGCGGACGACAACCAGACCGCGGTCACCATCAAGGTCTACCAGGGTGAGCGCGAGATGGCGGCGGACAACAAGCTGCTGGGCAATTTCGACCTGACCGGCATCCCGCCCGCACCGCGCGGCGTACCGCAGATCGAGGTGACCTTCGACATCGACGCGAACGGCATCGTTTCCGTCAGCGCCAAGGACAAGGCCACCGGCAAGGAGCAGCAGATCCGCATCCAGGCCAAGTCTGGCCTGTCGGAGGCCGATATCGAGCGGATGGTGAAGGAGGCGGAGGCGAATGCCGAGGCCGACCGGAAGCGCCGCGAGGCGGTGGAGGCGCGCAACCAGCTCGACGCCCTGATCCACAGCACCGACAAGACGCTGAAGGAGAACGGCGAGAAGATCCCGGCCGCCGAGAAGTCGGAGGTTGAATCCGCCCTCGCTGCCGCCCGCAGCGCGCTGGAGAGCCAGGACGCCGACACCCTGCGCCAGGCCGGGGACCGTCTGTCCCAGGCGGCGATGAAGATGGGCGAGGCGCTCTACAAGGCCCAGGCCGCGGAGCAGCAGGCGGGCGCACAGCCCGGCGGCGATGCCGCGGGCGGCGAGGCCGGCGGCAAGTCCGAGAAGGTGGTGGACGCGGAATTCGAGGAAGTGGACCCGAACAAGAAGAAGTCGGGCTGATCTCGGGAAGCGGTCGCGTCCCGATATGAGCTGCGGCGCCCGGTTCCCGAGAGGGGCCGGGCGCTCGCCTGTCGGGACATTGTTGGATGACACTGCGCTGAAGGGCAGCGGGCTGGGCCATGGCCAAGCGTGACTACTACGAGATCCTCGGCGTCCACCGGGACGCGACCGAGGACGATCTGAAGAAGGCCTATCGCCGCCTGGCGATGAAGTACCACCCTGACCGGAACCCCGGCGACAAGGAGGCCGAGGCGAAGTTCAAGGAGGTGAACGAGGCCTATGACGCCCTGAAGGACGCCGAGAAGCGTGCCGCCTACGACCGCTACGGCCATGCCGCCTTCGAGCAGGGCGGGGCCGGGAATGGCGGCTTCGGCGGCGGTTTCGGCGGCAACCCCTTCGGCGGCGGCTTCGAGGACATCTTCGAGGAGATGTTCGGCCGCTTCGGCGCCGGCGGCGGGCGGCGGCGCCAGCCCTCGGGCCGCGGCGCCGATCTGCGGACGCATGTGGAGATCAGCCTGGAGGAAGCCTTCGCCGGTACCAAGAAGACGGTGAAGGTGCCGTCCTTCGTCTCCTGCGAGGCCTGCAACGGCAGCGGGGCGGAGGGCGGCTCCTCCGCCTCCGCCACCTGTCCGACCTGCCAGGGCGCGGGGAAGGTGCGGGCGCAGCAGGGCTTCTTCCTGATCGAGCGCACCTGCCCGACCTGCGGCGGCAGCGGCCGCACCATCAAGAATCCCTGCAAGGTCTGCCAGGGCGCCGGGCGCACGCAGCGCGACCGGACCCTGAATGTCAGCATCCCGGCCGGGGTGGAGGACGGCACCCGCATCCGCCTGACCGGCGAGGGCGAGGCCGGGCTGCGCGGCGCCCCGGCGGGCGACCTCTATGTGGATGTCGGCATCCGGCCGCATCCGCTGTTCCAGCGCGACGGCGCCAACATCTTCGTCCGCGTGCCGCTGCGGATGACCCAGGCGGCGCTGGGCGGACAGGTGGAGGTGCCGACCGTGGATGGTGGCCGGGCACGGGTGACGATCCCCAGCGGGACGCAGTCGGGCGACCAGTTCCGGTTGCGCGGCAAGGGCTTCTCCATCCTGCGCAGCGCCGCGCGCGGCGACATGTACGTTCAGGTGGCGGTGGAGACCCCGCAGAACCTGAGCAAGCGCCAGCGCGAGCTGCTGGAGGAATTCGAGGCCGAGGCCGTCAAGGACGGCCGCTCCAGCCCTGAGAGCGAGGGCTTCTTCGCCAAGGTGAAGGACTTCTGGGACGGACTCGGCCGGTAGGGCAGGAAAGCCGGGTGGTTGCTCCCGGCTCCGCGAGCGTTGGCGGAGCCGGAGGCCACTGGGATCCGGAAGTTCCGGAGGCCGCCATTGAGTTGCGAAGCGTGGGGCCTGGTTGGCTTCGATCCGGTCACCGTGCTGCGGGACCCGTTCGAGCGGCTGTTCAGTGCCTACCGCTTCTCAAGAATGACCATCAAGCTTGGCCAGGAGGGCGATGAGGCCATGCAGCTCGCCGCGCGGACCTGCTTCGGCGAGTGGGCATTTTCGCCCTTCGGTCAGGTGCAGCAGCATTCGCACCTCAACATCCTCGGGCTGAACGCCGATGACAGCCGGCTGGATGGGATGCTTGTTGGTACGGTAGACCAACCGGCAGAATTCCTGGGCTTCGTATTCCGCCGCTGGGGCACGCCATGGCCGGCGATGCCAAGGGCCCGGAAGATGGCGGCCTGACCGTAGCGCAGCGGCAGGCACTCATGGAGGCGCTTCGCCCCGACTACGAACTTTACGCCTATGGCCGGGAGCTGATGCTGCGGTGCCTGAAGGCGGAACAAAAGCAGGCGGCCTGACGCGGCGGGGGAGGGGCACCCCGGCCCCCGGCCAGCCCGGATTTCCCCCGGGAACCGCCCGTGCCCGGCCACGTTCTTCCCGCAACCGTCGCATCCCCCCAGCGACGGCTTGGCAGGCGGCGATGCGGAAGCGGTCCCACCCGCATCGTCGCCCGCCCCCCCTACATCGTTTGCGCACAGGGCCATGAGGCAAAGGCTTCATGGCCATGGCCGCTTGACCCCTGGCGGCCCGCGTCCGACCCTCCGGGCGGAGCGGAATCGGGGGATCGCAGGACATGACCATCCGGATCGGCATTGCCGGCATAGGCGGCCGCATGGGCCGGCTGCTGGCGGAGGAGGTCCAGGCCGCCGGCGCCAGCCTGGCCGGCGGCACGCTCCGGCCCGGCTCGGCGGTGCGGGAGGTGCCGGGCCCGGTGCTGGCCGATGCTGCGGCCTTGTTCGCCGCCAGCGATGTGGTGATCGACTTCACCCATGCCTCGGCCGCCGCCGGCCATGCAGCAGCGGCGGTGCAGGCCGGCAAGGCGCTGGTCCTCGGCACCTCCGGCCTCTCAGCCGCGGAGGAGGCGGCGGTGGCGGAGGCAGCGCGGCGCGTGCCCATCGTCTATGCCGCCAATTTCGCCCCCGGAGTGAATCTGGTGCTCGCCATCGCCGAGCGCATGGCCGCCGCCCTGCCGGCCGAGCGCTATGATGCCGAGATCGTCGAGATGCACCACCGGCAGAAGGTGGACGCGCCCTCCGGCACCGCCATCGCGCTGGGCCGGGCGGTCGCCCGCGGCCGCGGCACCACGCTGGAGGCGGCCGGGACGGAAAGCGGGCGGGACGGCCATACCGGCCCCCGCAAGACCGGCACGATCGGCTTCGCCGCGCTGCGCGGCGGGCAGGTGGTGGGCGAGCACAGCCTGATCTTTGCCGCCGCCTCGGAGCAGATCGTGCTGACGCATCGCAGCTTCGACCGGCGGGTCTATGCCACCGGCGCGGTGCGGGCGGCGCTGTGGCTGAAAAGCCGCGCGCCGGGCCTATATGACATGCGCCATGTGCTGGGCATGGCCTGAGCGGCCCGGTCGGTCCGACCGGCCTTGACCCCTGGACCCCTGCCTGCGAAACAGCACGGCCCCGGCCGGATGCTCGCGAGAAGGCAACCGACCCTGCCGGCGCGATCCGTAACGGCATCAGGATTTCCGGGGCGCTGCCCGCTCCCCACGCGACAAGAGGACGAACGACGCCATGCGCGACAAGGGTGAGTACCTGTTCACTTCGGAGAGCGTCTCAGAGGGGCATCCCGACAAGGTGGCGGACCGGATCTCCGACACCGTCCTGGACGCCTATCTCGCTGCCGATCCCTATTCGCGCGTGGCCTGCGAGACGCTGGTCACCACCAACCGCATCATCCTGGCGGGCGAGACCCGCGGCCCGGACACGGTGACGCCGGAGCTGCTGGCGCATCTCGCCCGCATGGCGGTGCACGATATCGGCTATGACCAGGAAGGCTTCTCCTGGAAGCATGCCAAGGTGGAGTGCCACCTGCACGCCCAGTCCCCGCATATCGCCATGGGCGTGGACGCTGCCGGCAACAAGGACGAGGGCGCCGGCGACCAGGGCATCATGTTCGGCTATGCCTGCCGCGAGACGCCGGAGCTGATGCCGGCGCCGATCTACTACGCGCATGAGATCCTGCGCCGGATCAGCGAGCTGCGCCGGGTGAAGGACAAGTCGGTGGAGGGCCTGCTGCCCGACGCCAAGTCCCAGGTCACGCTGCGCTATGTGGACGGCAAGCCGGTCGGCGCCACCTCCGTCGTCGTTTCGACCCAGCATGTCGAGGATCTGGACCAGGCCCAGATCAAGCGCATGCTGCGCCCGATCGTGGAGAGCACCCTGCCGAAGGGCTGGATGTGCCCCGATGACGAGTTCTACGTGAACCCGACGGGCAAATTCGTCATCGGCGGGCCGGACGGCGACTGCGGCCTGACCGGGCGCAAGATCATCGTGGACACCTATGGCGGCGCGGCCCCACATGGCGGTGGCGCCTTCTCGGGCAAGGACCCGCCCAAGGTGGACCGCTCCGCCGC
>CALGVL010000005.1 GCA_937930165.1 uncultured Acetobacteraceae bacterium | reverse complement strand
GTCCGCATCACCCATCTGCCGACCGGCATCGTCGTCGCGATGCAGGAGGAGAAGTCGCAGCACAAGAACCGCGCCAAGGCGATGAAGGTGCTGCGCTCCCGTCTCTTCGAGCAGCAGCGCGCCGCCGCCCATGCCAGCCGCGCCGCCGACCGCAGGAGTCAGGTCGGCACCGGCGACCGCAGCGAGCGCATCCGCACCTATAATTTCCCGCAGGGCCGCGTGACCGACCACCGCATCGGCCTGACCCTGCACAAGATCGACCGCGTGATGCTGGGCGAGTTCGACGAGCTGATTGACGCCCTGACCGCTGAGGACCAGGCGGCGCGGCTGGCGGCGGAGGTGGATTGACCGCCTGCGCTGATCCGACCGGGACGGTCGGGGCCTTCCTGTGTCGCGCCGGCCAGCATCTCCGGGCAGCAGCCATCGAGTCGCCGCGGCTGGAGGCGCGCCTGCTGCTGGCCCATGCCATGGAGTGCCGCATGGAGGACCTGCTGCGCGACCCCCGCGCGCCGGTATCACCGGATGCGGCGCAGCGCTTCGCCGACCTCCTCCGGCGCCGGCTGGAGCATGTGCCGGTCGCGCATCTGCTTGGCTACCAGGAATTCTGGTCGCTGCCCTTTGCCGTCTCGCCCGCCACCCTGATCCCACGCCCCGATTCGGAGACGCTGATCGAAGCGGCGCTGGACCTCTTTCCCGATCGCGGCGCGGTGCGGCGGGTGCTGGATCTCGGCACCGGCACCGGCTGCCTGTTGCTGGCGGCGCTGACCGAATTTCCCGAGGCCATCGGCATCGGCGTGGACCGCGTGCCGGCGGCGGCGGCCCTGGCGCGGGAGAATGCGACTCGGCTTGGCTTGGCTGATCGGGCCCATTTCCTGGTGGCGGACTGGGCAGCGCCGCTGGCTGGCCGCTTCGACTTGGTGCTGAGCAACCCGCCCTATATCGAGTCGGCGGCGATCCCTGGCCTGATGCCGGAGGTGGCGCGGCATGAGCCGGCTTCGGCCCTGGATGGTGGGCAGGATGGGCTGGCGGCCTATCGCGCGCTGATTGCCGCCCTGCCGCGCCTGCTCGCGCCGGGCGGACGGGCGGTGCTGGAACTCGGCCACGGGCAGCGCCAGGCGGTGGAGGCGATCGCACGCGCCGGGGGGCTTGCAGTCCGGGGCTGCCGTGCCGATCTAGGAGGTATCGAGAGGGCGCTTCTGCTCGGGTGAAGGGCTGCCAGGACGGCAGGCAAAAAAACCGATTGGCGGCTTGGCCCGGTGGGGCTAGCTTTCCCTCAGGCCCTCGCTGGGACCAGGTATTGCCTGGGCCCTTGTGGTGCGGGGCTCGTTCGGCGGCCGGACCGTGGAAAGCACGGCGGCCGCGAAGCACTGGACGAAATCGACCGCCAGAGTGGACGTGCCCGGAAACCTCCGGCACGGGCAGGCGGCTAAGCTGCGAGACGGCAGACACGACACCGATGAACATGAAACGCATGCGTGGCCGCAGCCATCGTCACGGTGGAGGCGGCGGAGGCGGGGGCGGGGGCCAGTACCGCCACGGCGGCCATCAGCCGATGAGCCGCAACCATGTTTTCGACTCCAACGGCCCCGATGTGCGGCTGCGCGGGACGGCACAGCAGCTCTTCGAGAAGTATCTGCAGCTTGGCCGCGACGCCACTGGCTCCGGCGACCGCGTCATGGCGGAGAGCTACTTCCAGCATGCGGAGCACTACTTCCGCATCCTGAACGCCATGAACCAGGCCCAGCAGCAGCATCAGGGCATGCAGCAGCAGCGGCGCTACCAGAACGGCACGGAGCAGGCCGAGGCCGCCGATGGCGCGGCCGAGCAGCCGGAGATCAACGGCCACGCCAATGGCCATGCCCTGGAAGCCGAGGCGGAGGACGAAGCCCCGGCGCCGGAGACGCGCGAGCCGGTCTGACCGGTCTACGACAACCGGGCGGCCCGGCCGAGGCGGGGCCGCCCGACGCAGGCCGGCAGCACAGCCCCGCGGTGCCGGGCCTTGGCGGTTGATCCCGCAGTTCCGCGCCTGGGCCGGCTGCGAGCGCGGGATCCTGGCCGGAGCGGAGGGCTGACATTCATGTGAGGCTCGGTTCCACCGGGCCTCACCCGAATGGCGGATGCGAGGAAGCGGAGAGCGGCCATGCGCGTTCGGACCATTCTCCCTCCAGACCGTCCTGGCCTGTCCTCTCGCTGCCGCCACGGGCGCGGCCGAACCCACTCACTTCGAACCGTGCTGGCTGGAACCGGCGCCCGCCTGGGCCGAGACGCCACCGGCGACGCATCTTTCCCGCGATCCTGAACCTGCCAGCGGGATGGACGGTGGGAGATGCCGCAGCGGTCGTGGTTATTGACTAAGCCGGTCCCGAGGACCACCGGCACGCCGCATAGTCGTCGCGCTGGCCGGCGAGGACGCGGCAGTGCTTGAGTTCGACGCGAAGCTGGCGCGCGAGGCAGCCGAGGGTGGTGCCGCTGCGCCGGGCGACCTGCTGCTGGCCGGCCTCTTCGGCGCTCTGGTCGCCCTCCGCCGGGATGCCGGCGCAGGGCTGGTGGCGGCAGTCGGCTATGGGCCGGCCGGAGCGGCGGTGCTGCTGGCTGCTGGGGAGACGGAGGCAGCCCGGTATCTCGGCCCGGCCGGGCCGCGCTTCACCGCGGCGGCCGCGCTCGGGCCGGGGCGGCCCGCCTTTGCCATGGGGGCCACACCCGCCGCCGAGGAGCGCTGGGCGGAACGCGCGCCGCTGCTCTGCGCCGCGCTCGCCACGGCTGCCTTGTCCGGGCCGCCAGAGGCGGTGCGGCAGGATTGCATTGCCGCGCTTGCGGGCTCTGTAGCGAAGCCCGGCGCTGCGGTGGCCTCCAGGCCCGGCCAAATGCGGCGGTGACGCGGACGGCGCCCCCCGGCGCGGCATGCGCCGATCTGGCGAAAGGCCATTTGGCCGTGCGGGAGCTGGACGACGTGCTCTCCCGCGTGCGGTTCGGAGGCGGCTGGCGGGACCAGCTCAACCTCTTGCTGGCCCCGGAGGGGGGCGGTCGGTGAAGGTGCTACGCTTCCTCCCCGGCAACCGGTCAGTGCAACAGGTTGCTCTCTGTCGGCTCCAGCGCATCGCCCACGGCCAGGCGGCCGCCTTCCAGCACCTCGGCATAGACGCCGAGATCGGCATGGCCGAAATGCTGGCGCAGCCATTTCGGGGGCTCCGCGTCGCGCTCCGCGGTTTCAGGATTCACCTCGGTCGCCGGGCAGCGGACAATGCGCTTGAAGACCCGCAGCCGTGCGCCGCCCAACAGGATCTCCTGTCCCAGCAGGCCGAATTCCGCCCAGGGCACGCTGCCTGAGACGTAGATATTGGCCCGGAAGCGCAGCGGATGCAGCCGCTGCCCCACCGCCTGCTCCAGCGCATGCAGGCTGGAGAGGCTGATTATGGAGACGCACTTTTTCGCCACATCGGTGAAATTGTGCCCGGGGGCTTCGACGAAGCGCGGTGTGCCGCGGGCCTCCTCGCCCAGGAATTCCGTGAGATAGGCGGCGATCAGGGCGCGGCCCTCCTCGGTGCGGGTATCGGCGACCAGGGGCGGGCCATCCGGCGGGCGGATGGAAAGCTGGCCGGTGCGGGGATCGAAGGCGGAATGCAGCAGGGCCAGCCTGGCATTCACCATCAGGCAGCCGAAATGGCGCTTCTGCAGCCAGGTGGGGGCGGCCGGGTCGAAGGGGGCGTCGCCTTGGGCCAGGGCGAAGCGGCGATCATGCGGCAGGCACTGGCCGGGGATGAGCTCCACCTCCTCCAGCGCCTCGGCCGTCAGCCCCTTCACCGGGTAGCGGTAGATGTGCTCGACGCGCATCGGAACGAATTCCTTTCCGGCCCCTTGAACTAACGCAAGGCGCAATACCACATCCTGATCGAACTTGGTGCCACCTGTCGCCTGTGCAGGGGCGGGGGGCGCCGGTCGCCGTTGAATCTGGCGGGCTGGCGGGTGCTCTGGACCCCCGGGCCGCGGAGGAGGGACAATATGGACATAGAAAAGTTCACCGATCGCGCGCGTGGATTCCTCCAGGCCGCGCAGACCATTGCGATCCGCGAATACCACCAGCGGATCACCCCGGAGCACCTGCTGAAGGCCCTGCTGGATGACGAGCAGGGCGCGGCTGCAGGGCTGATCCGCGCCGCCGGCGGTGACCCCGCCCGGGCGAAGCAGGCCGTGGATGCCGAGATCGGGCGCCAGCCCAAGGTCTCCGGCGCCGGGGCGGGCCAACCGCAATTCACCCCCGACATCGTGCGCGTCCTGGACGCGGCGCAGCAGCATGCACAGCGCGCGGGCGATAGCTATGTCGCCCAGGATCGCCTGCTGGTGGCGCTGGCCGCCAGCGACACCCCGGCAGGCCGCATCCTGAAGCAGGCCGGCGCCGATGCGCAGCGGCTGGAGGCTGCGGTGGAGGATGTCCGCAAGGGCCGCAAGGTGGACAGCCAGAACGCCGAGGAGAAATTCGACGCGCTGAAGAAATACGCCCGCGACATCACGGAGGCGGCGCGCAACGGCAAGCTCGACCCGGTGATCGGCCGGGATGAGGAGATCCGCCGTGCCATCCAGGTGCTCGCCCGCCGCACCAAGAACAATCCGGTGCTGATCGGCGAGCCCGGCGTGGGCAAGACCGCGATCGTCGAGGGGCTGGCGCTCCGCATCGCCAATGGCGACGTGCCGGAGGCGCTGAAGAACAAGCGCGTCATGGCGCTCGACCTCGGCGCCATGGTGGCCGGCGCGAAGTATCGCGGCGAGTTCGAGGAACGGCTGAAGGGCGTGCTGCAGGAAGTGGAGCAGGCCGCCGGCGAGATCATCCTCTTCATCGACGAGATGCACACGCTGGTCGGCGCGGGCAAGGCGGAGGGGGCGATGGACGCCTCCAACCTGCTGAAGCCGGCGCTGGCGCGCGGCGAGCTGCACTGCATCGGCGCCACCACGCTGGACGAGTACCGCAAGCACATCGAGAAGGACGCGGCGCTGGCGCGGCGCTTCCAGC
>CALGVL010000004.1 GCA_937930165.1 uncultured Acetobacteraceae bacterium | reverse complement strand
GCTGCGGCGTCCCGGCCGAGCGCATCCGCCGCATCGCCGCCGAGATCGCGGATGTCGCCTTCAACCAGCCCGTGGTGCTGGACCAGCCCTGGACCGATGTCTGGGGCCGGCGGCATGAGAAGATGATCGGCCGCCCCGTGGCCTTCCACGCCATGCGCGGCATCAGCGCGCATTCCAACGGCTTTCATACCTGCCGCGCCCTGCACCTGCTGCAGATGCTGCTGGGCGCCGTGGATACGCCCGGCTCCTGGCGCTACAAGTCGCCCTTCCCGCGGCCGATCCCGCCGGGCCCTGGCCCGGCTGGAAGGGGGGCGAAGCCGAACACGCCGCTCTCCGGCAACCTCCTGGCCTTCCCGCACGGGCCGGACGACCTGCTGGTGGAGGATGACGGCACGCCCCTGCGGGTGGACAAGGCCTTCTCCTGGGAGGCGCCGCTCGCCCTGCACGGGATGATGCACACGGTCATCGGCAATGCCGGGGCCGGCGATCCCTATCCGATCGACACGCTGTTCATGTTCATGGCCAACATGGCCTGGAACAGCGCCATGAACCCCAGTGAGGTCATCCGCATCCTGACGGAGAAGCGGCCGGACGGCGAGTATGTCATCCCGCATGTCATCTACTCGGACGCCTATTTCTCCGAGACGGTGCCCTATGCGGATCTGATTCTGCCGGACACCACCTATCTGGAGCGCTGGGACTGCATCTCCATCCTGGACAGGCCGATCGGCAGCGCGCATGGCGCGGGGGATTCCATCCGCCAGCCGGTGGTCAAGCCGGACCGCGACGTGCGCCCGTTCCAGGACGTGCTGATCGAGCTCGGCGCCCGGCTCGGCCTGCCCGCCTTCGTGAAGGAGGATGGCTCGCCGCGCTACAAGGACTATCCCGACTACATCGTAAACCATGAGCGGACGCCCGGCGTCGGCCCGCTCGCCGGCTTCCGCGGCAAGGACGGCAGCAAAAAGGGCGTCGGCGAGCCGAATCCGGACCAGCTCCAGCGCTACATCGAGAATGGCTGCTTCTGGCGCGACCACCTGCCGCCGGAGCAGCAGTATTTCAAGCACGCCAACCGTGCCTATCTGGACCAGGCCAAGGCCATGGGGCTGATCGGCAAGGCGGATCAGATCGTCATGCAGATCTGGTCCGAGCCCTTGCAGAAATTCCGCCTCGCCGCCGAGGGCCATGGCGCGAAGCAGCCGCCCGCGCATCTGCGCGAGCGCATCCGCCGCTACTGCGATCCGCTGCCCATCTGGTATGCGCCGCTGGAGCAGCAGGCGCAGGACCTAAGCCGCTTCCCGCTCTCCGCCGTCACCCAGCGGCCGATGGCGATGTATCATTCCTGGGGCTCGATGAATGCCTGGCTGCGGCAGATCCATGGCGCCAACAAGCTCTACATGGCTCGCAGCCGGGGCCTCGCGCTGGGCCTTGCGGATGACGACTGGGTCTGGGTGGAGAGCCGCTCCGGCCGGCTGAAATGCCAGGTGAAGCTGATGGAGGGCGTGAACCCGGACACGGTCTGGACCTGGAACGCCATCGGCAAGCGCGCCGGCGCCTGGGGGCTTTCGGAGGACAGCCCGGAATCCACAAAGGGCTTCCTGCTGAACCACGTCATCTCCGAATGGCTGCCTGCGCAGGAGGGTTTCCGCCACGCCAACAGCGATCCGGTCACGGGTCAGGCCGCCTGGTACGACCTGCGCGTGCGCATCGAGAAGGCGGCGCCGGAGGAAGCCGGCATCACCAGCCCGCATCCCGAGCCGCTGCGCGCCCCGCCACGCATGCCCGAACGTCCGGACATCCTCCGCTACAACGCAAAGGCCGCCCAGTGACCTGCCTTCCCGAGATCAAGCCGGGCCAGAAGAAGCTCGGCCTCGTCATCGACCTGGACACCTGTGTCGGCTGCCAGGCCTGCGCCACCAACTGCAAGGAGTGGAACACCAGCGGCCACAGCGCGCCGCTGCCGGACTTCCATCCCTATTCGGCAGGGGCCGAGGGCGTGTGGTTCAACCGCGTCCACAGCTTCGAGGCCGGCGAGGGCGAGCAGGGCCGCACCGTCCACTTCCCGCGAAGCTGCCTGCATTGCGAGCAGCCCGCCTGCGTCACCGTCTGCCCGACCGGCGCCAGCTACAAGCGGGAGGAGGACGGGATTGTCCTGGTCAACCACGACACCTGCATCGGCTGCGGCCTCTGCGCCTGGGCCTGCCCCTATGGCGCGCGGGAGATGGACGAGGATGCAGGCGTGATGAAGAAATGCACGCTCTGCATCGACCGCATCTACAACGAGACCATCCCGGAGGAACGCCGCATCCCCGCCTGCGTCGCCACCTGCCCGACCCAGGCGCGGCATTTCGGCGATCTCGGCGACCCTGAAAGCGCCGTCTCCAAACTGGTGCGGGAGCGCGGCGGCTACGACCTGATGCCGGAGATGGGCTACAAGCCGGTGAACAAGTACCTGCCGCCACGCAAGCGCGCCACGGTGCAGGCGAAGCCGGTGGAGGACGCGCCGACCTCAATGGACATCAAGAACCCGCTGCTGCGCTGGATGGACCGGGTGCTGACGCGATGAACCCCGCTGGCTCGATCGTCTTCTTCACCACCGCTTCCGGCGCCGGCTACGGGCTGCTGTACTGGCTCGGCCTGCTCCGGCCGCTGGGCCTGATTCCGGGGGATCCCTGGTTCGGGCTGGTGGCGCTTGGCCTGGCGCTGCTGCTGATTACGGTGGGACTGCTCTCCTCCCTGGCGCATCTCGGCCATCCGGAGCGGGCCTGGCGCGCGATCTCGCAATGGCGTTCCTCCTGGCTGTCGCGGGAGGGGGTGGCGGCGCTCCTCACCTATCTGCCGGCAGTGCTGTTCGGCATCGGGCTGCTGGGCGACATCCCGGCTCTGGCCGCGCCCATGGGGCTGCTGGCGGCGACAAGCGCGATGGTGACGGTCTACAGCACCGGCATGATCTACGCCTCGCTGAAGCCCATCCGGCAATGGCATCATCCGCTGGTGGTGCCGGGTTACCTGATGCTGGCGGCCTTCAGCGGCGCGGCGCTGCTGGCGATGCTCGCCGCCTTCTGGGGGAATGGCGCGGTGCCGGCGGTGCTGGCGCTGCTGACCGGGGCGGGTGGCTTCCTGCTCAAGACCGCCTATTGGCGCGGCATAGACACCCAGCCGCCGGAGGCGACGGCGGAAAGCGCCACCGGCCTCGGCCAGATCGGCAAGGTCCGGCCGCTCGATCCGCCGCATACCCAGACCAATTACCTGCTGCGGGAGATGGGCTTCCGCATCGCCCGCAAGCACGCGGCGAAATTGCGTCGCATCGTGCTGGCGGCCGGCTTCGGCCTGCCCATGCTGCTGGCGCTGCTGGCCCTTCTCACCGGCGGCGCGGCGGCAATGGCACTGCTCACCATCGGCGCCGTCCTGGCGCTCGGCGGCCTGCTGGTCGAGCGCTGGCTGATGTTCGCCGAGGCCACCCACACGGTGACGCTCTACTACACCGGCACCTGACAACGCGCCCGGAGGCCTGCGCCTCCGGGCCTTGCGCTACCGGCGCAGATCCTCCGGCACCTTGCCGCCATTCTCCGCCAGCTTCTGCATCACCTGCTTGTGCAGCCAGATGTTCATGGCCGCGGAATCGCTGGTGCTGCCGCTGTAATTCAGCTCCCGCGCCAGCTCCTTCCGCGCCTCTAGGCTGCTGTCGAGGCCGAGCAGCTTCATCAGGTCCACGATGGAGTGGCGCCAGTCCAGCTTCTGCGGGTTCCTCGCGGCCATCTCGGTCAGGATGGCCTCCACATCCACGGACTGCTGCGCGGTGCCGGGCTGCGCATCGTCCGGCCGTGCCGGAGCGGCCGTGGCGGGCTGCGGCGCTGCGGCCGGGCCTTGCGCGGCCGATGGGGCAGAGGCAGCGGCCTGGGTACCGGTCTGCGCCGCTGCCTGGCCATGACCGAAGATCTTGGACATGATCGAGCCGAAGATGCTCACCGAGGCCTCCTCTGCTTCGGGGTTGATGACCGCGACCCTGCGGGAACGATCTTCGGGGCGTGATGGTTCAGCCTGACGGCAGCACGGCCTTGCGACGGTCCCGTTCCGGAGCCGGTGGCTTGGCAGGTCATCCCGGCATGCAATGATGCCGCCATACCGGGTCCACCGAGGGGAGGAGGTCCGATGCAGCTCGGCATGATCGGGCTCGGCCGCATGGGCGGCAATATCGTGCGGCGGCTGCTGCGGGCCGGGCATGACTGCGTGGTCTTCGACCTCGACCCGGCGGCGCGGGAGGCGCTGGCGGCAGAGGGCGCGCAACCTGCCGCGGATCTGCCCTCGCTGGTCGCCGCCCTGGCGCCGCCGCGCGCGGTCTGGGTGATGCTGCCGGCCGGTGCGCCGACCGAGGCCGCCCTGCTGGACCTCGCCGGCCTGCTCGCCCCCGGCGATGTCGCCATTGATGGCGGCAACAGCTTCTGGAAGGACAGCATCCGCCGCGCCGGGATGCTGCGCGAAAGGGGCCTGCATTTCCTGGATATCGGCACCTCCGGCGGCGTCTGGGGCCTCTCGCGCGGCTATTGCCTGATGATCGGGGGCGAGGCGGCAGTGGTGCAGCGCCTCGATCCGATCTTCGCCGCCCTGGCACCGGGACGGGAGGCGGCACCGCCCACCCCCGGCCGCGAGGGACGCGACCCGCGGCCGGAGCATGGCTATGTCCATGCCGGCTCGAACGGCGCCGGGCATTTCACCAAGATGATCCATAACGGCATCGAGTACGGGATGATGCAGGCCTTCGCCGAGGGCCTCGACATCCTCGTCCATGCCGATAGCGAGGCGCTGCCGGAGGAGTTGCGCCTCTCCCTCAACCTGCCGGACATCACCGAGGCCTGGCGGCGCGGCAGCGTCATCGCCTCCTGGCTGCTGGACCTGACGGCGCAGGCCCTGGCGCAGGATCCCGGGCTGGAGGGCTTCTCCGGCCATGTCTCGGACAGCGGGGAGGGGCGCTGGACGGTGCAGGCGGCGGTGGAATCGGCGGTGCCGGCGCCGGTGCTCTCGGCCGCGCTCTATGCGCGCTTCGCCAGCCGGGACCGGGAGAAATTCGCCGCGCGGGTGCTCTCCGCCATGCGCAAGGGCTTCGGCGGGCATCTGGAGCCGCCCAAGGCATGAAGGAACTGGCGCTCGTCATGGGCGTCTCCGGCGCCGGCAAGAGCACGGTGGGGCCACTGCTCGCCGCTCGTCTCGGCGTGCCCTTCGCCGATGCGGATGCCTTCCACCCGCCCGCCAATATCGCCAAGATGAGCCGTGGCGAGCCGCTGACCGATGCCGACCGCTGGCCCTGGCTGGATGCGATCGGCGCCTGGCTGGATGCGCGGCAGGCGGCGGGGGAGGGTGGCGTCGTCACCTGCTCGGCCCTGAAGCGCATTTATCGCCAACGCCTGCTCGGGGCGCGGCCGCGGGTGCGGCTGGTCTTCCTGCGGGGTGACCCGGCCCTCATCGCCGCCCGCCAAGCGGCCCGCGCCGGGCATTTCATGCCGGCCAGCCTGATGGCCAGCCAATTCGCCACGCTGGAACCGCCGGGCCCGGAGGAGAACCCGATCATCCTCTCCGTCGAGCCGCCGCCCGAGGCGATCGCGGAGGCAGCCCATCGCGCCTTTCTGGACGGGCCCGCGGAAGGGCGCTAGCAGGCAAGGGCCGACCGCAGGAGGGTGCGACCATGCCGCTTGACGCTGCCACCAAGGCAAAGCTTGAGAAGATCACCACCGCCACCATCACCACCGTCCTGCTGAAGAAGGGGCTGCGCAATGTCTGGATGCGCGGGCCGCAGCCCTTCACGCCTTCGGCCAAAGGCAGGCGCCTGGTCGGCCCTGCCTTCACCCTGCGTTTCGTCCCGGCGCGCGAGGATCTGGCCACGCCGGAAAGCTGGTCCTCCCCCCGCTCCACCCGCGCGGCGATCGAGGACATGCCGGAAGGCTGCATCGCCGTCGCCGATGCGATGGGCGTGACCGATGCCGGCATCTTCGGCGACATCCTCTGCGCCCGGCTGATGAAGCGCGGCGTGACTGCCCTGGTGACGGATGGCGTGGTGCGCGACGTGGCCGGGGTGATCGGCACCGGCATGCCGGTCTGGTGCCGCGGCGGCGCGGCGCCGCCCTCCGTCGCCGGCCTCACCTTCGTCGGCTGGCAGGAGCCGATCGGCTGCGGCGGCGTCGCGGTCTTCCCGGACGACGTGATCGTGGTGGACGATGACGGCGCGGTCTGCATCCCGGCGGCCTTCGTGGAGGAAGTCGCCGCCACCGGCGAGGAGCAGGAGCGGCTGGAAGCCTGGATCGTCAGCAAGGTGCAGCAGGGCGAGAAGCTGCCCGGCCTCTACCCGCCGAATGCCGAGAACAAGGCGCGCTACGAGGCCGAGACGAAGCAGAAGTGAGCAATCGCAAGGCCCCGCCGCGCCCGTCCGACTTCTCCTTCTGGACGGAGGAGAAGCTGCGCATCGCCGACACGGACATGAACGGCCATGTCAACAACGGCGCCATCGGCGCCTTGTGCGAGGCCGGGCGGGTGGAGCTGATGCGCGCCGCCACCGGTCCCTCCGAAGGGCAGCCCTTCGTCATGGTCGTGGCGCGCGTCGCCATCGACTACCGGCGGGAGATCCACTACCCCGGCCGGGTGCGCATCGGCAGCGCGGTGACGGCGATCGGCACCAGCAGCATCACGGTCGCCCAGGCGCTGTTCAAGGACGACGACTGCTTCGCCACCTCGGAGGCGGTGATGGTCCTGCTGGACCGGGCCACCCGCCGCCCGACCCCGATCCCGGAGGCGGTGCGCGCGCGCTTTCTCGCCCTCGCGCCCGCACCGGCCAGGCCGGAGTAAGCGCTCAGCCTGTCAGGGCGAGCAGCAGGCCGGCCAGCGCCGCCGCGCCGCCCGCGATCCGCGCCGCAGGCCGCGCCCAGGCTGCGGAAGGCGCCGCCAGCGCCAGCCCCGCGCCGTGCAGCAAGGCCGTCGCGGCCAGGAAGCCCGTGGCATAGGTGAAGGCCGAGCCGCCCGGCATCTCCACCCCATGCGCATGCCCGTGCAGCAGGCCGAAGAGGCCGGCCAGTGCCATGCCCGCCGGCAGCGGCAGCCGC
>CALGVL010000003.1 GCA_937930165.1 uncultured Acetobacteraceae bacterium | reverse complement strand
GATCAACTGGGTCTGGATGCCGCCGTGGGGTCCGGACAAGATCACCGATGAAGGGCGGGAGCAGCTGCGCGCCCTCGGCTTCAACGTCTGACCCGCACCGCGACCGCCCACGTCCGCGTGCGCGGACCGCGGCGCCGGCCGCCGGTGAGCGTCGGCAGACGACCGGGCGGTCACCGGTCAGGGCACCGGTCGGCCGGTGTGCCACGATGGACGGCATGCTGCCGCCGCCGCGTGCCCTGCTGCTGGACTTCGGTGGCGTGATCGCCGACGGGCGGCAGCCACCTGGCTGGCGGGGGGCCCTGGTGGCCGCGGTCAACGACGTACTCGTCGGTGCCGGTCTGGCGCCGGTGCCGGCGGAGGTGGTGCTGGCGCCGCTCGACGGCGACGACCGGCGATCCGACCTCAGCTGGCAGGCGGCCGCCGGCCCCACCCAGCCGGACCACGAGACGTTCTGGGGCGACGTGATCGCCGCCGAGTGGCCGCCCGCCGCCCGCCAGGCGGTGGTGCGACACGCCACCGCGCTGTCGCGCCGGTTGGTGGAGGAGAAGTACGGGCGTAGCTGGCGGCTGCGGCCGGGCATGGTGGAACTGCTCGACGACGCCCGTCGCCGCGGGCTGCCGGTGGCGGTGGTGAGCAACACCCCGTGCGGGGCGGCGCACCGGGATTTCCTCGACCGGGTCGGGTTGACCGGTCACTTCGCCGCGCAGTTCTACAGCGACGAGGAGGGGGTGCGCAAGCCCAACCCGGAGTTCGCGCTGCGGGCGGTGGCCGCGGTGGGCGTACGACCGGGGGAGTGCTGGTTCGTGGGCGACACCGTCAGCCGCGACGTGCTGGTGGCCCGCCGGGCCGGCCTCGGCGCGGCCGTCCTGATGCGCTCCCTGCGGCGGGAGCGGCTACCGCATCCGGACGGGGCCGAGCCTGACGCGGTCGTCGACGACCCGGTGGGGTTGCATGACCTGTTGCGCGCCAGCCTGGGGCGGTGACCGGCGCCGCCGACGCGGCGACCGGCGCGCCGCCGCGTCGGCGGGTACGGTGCCAGCGCCCGGATCGTGCGCGACGGGCGACGGTGTGGGCGGAGCGGGCCTCGACCGGGCAGCCGCACCGGCGCCCGGGCGAGCTGGTCGGCCACCTGTTCCGGGCTGACGTCCACCCGTACGGGGTGATCCTGTCCACCGGCACCTGCCTGGTGCCGGACGAGTCGGTGACGCTGCGGACCGGCGACCCGTCCGCTTCGCTCTGACCGGCGAAAGTTGAGCAGTTCTCATCTGACTTCCTTCGCGTAGTGGCAGCATAACCGTATGCGAAGGATTATTCGGGTTTGGTCCGGTCTGGTGGCTTCCGTGCTTGTCGCCGCGATCGCCGGATGCGCCGACCACGACCGTGCCCCGGACGCGGGCGTGCCCACGGCGTCGGCACCGGCGCGGCCACCCTCACCGGTCACCACGCTCACCGTGGTCGCCGCCGGTGACCTGCTGGTCCACGAGCAACTCACGGCGCAGGCCGCCGCCGACGCCCGGGCCAACGGCCGACCCGGGCACGACTTCACCGAGGTGCTCGCCGCGGTGGCACCGGTGATCTCCGAGGCGGACCTGGCGATCTGCCACATGGAGCAGCCGCTGGCCGAGCCCGAGGGGCCGTTCACCGGGTACCCGCTGTTCAGCGCCCCGCCACAACTGGCCGACGCCGCCGCGGCGGCCGGCTTCGACACCTGCTCGACCGCTTCGAACCACTCCCTGGACACCGGTGTCGAGGGGGTGCAGCGGACCCTGGACAACCTGGACCGGGTGGGGATCGCTCACGCCGGCACCGCGCGCACCGAGCGGGAGGCGGCCACCCCGACCATCCTGGACGTGCGCGGGGTCACGGTGGCGCACCTGTCGTACACCTTCAGCTTCAACGGCATCCCGTTGCCCGACGGCAAGCCGTGGCTCGCCCACCACCTCGATCACTGGGAAGCGCCTCAGGATCTCCTCCCACAGAATCTTCAACTGCATCTCCGCCAGCCGGTTGCCGACGCAGCGATGCACGCCGAAGCCGAAGGAAAGGTGCTGGCGTGGCCGCTTGCGGTCGATGATGAAGCGGTCCGGCTCCTCGATCGCCTCCTCGTCGCGGTTGCCGGAGATGTACCACATGATGACCTTGTCGCCGGCACGGATCCTCTTGCCGCCCAGTTCGTAATCCTCGATCGCGGTGCGGCGCATATGCGCCAGCGGCGTCTGGTAACGGATGATCTCCGGCACCATGCTCTCGATCAGCGCCGGGTTCTCCCGCAGCTTGCGGTATTCCTCCGGGTTCTGGTTCAGGAACAGTACGCCGCCGCTGATGGAATTACGCGTGGTATCATTGCCGCCGACGATCAGCAGGATCAGGTTGCCGAGGAATTCCCGCGGCGTCATGTTCCGCGTCGCCTCGCCATGCGCCAGCATGGAGATCAGGTCGGGACGCGGCTCGGCATTCACCCGCTTATTCCAGAGATTGGTGAAATAGGCGAGGCACTCGGCAAAGACCTCCTCGCGCTTCTCCTCGCTGTCGATCACGCCGCCGGCCTCCGGCAGAGCGGTCGCGCAATCCGACCAGAAGGAGAGCTTGCGGCGGTCCTCGAAGGGAAAGTCGAACAGCGTCGCCAGCATCTGGACCGTCAGCTCGATCGAGACGTGGTCCACCCAGTTGAAGGTCTCGCCCCGCGGCAATCCGTCCAGGATGCGGCAGACGCGCTCCCGGATGATGTGCTCCAGCTTCGCCAGGTTGGCGGGCGCGACGATGGGCTGCACCACCTTGCGCTGCTCGTCATGCCGCGGCGGGTCCATGGCGATGAACATGGGCAGGCGCAGGTCCTTCGGCCGGTCGCGGATGGTGATGCCGCCGAGGCTGGAGTCGGAGGACAGCACCTTGTGCGCCAGCTCCGCCTGCATGATGTCCTTGTATTTCGTCACCGACCAGTAGGGCCCGAACATGCTGCTGGCGCAGTAATGCACCGGATCCTCGCGCCGCAGCCGGCGGAAATAGGGCATCCAGACATCGTCGCGGTACAGCGCGGGATCGCTCACATCGATCCTGTCGAGGGGCAGGCTCGCCGCCAGGGTCTCATGATCGACGTTCGCCGGGGCGTTCATGCTTCTTCCTCCCTCATTCTCAGTGCTGCGCCTCCGGCAGCCGGACCACCAGCCCGTCAAGCTCCTCGCTCATCCTGATCTGGCAGGAGAGGCGCGAATTGGGCTGTGCGGTGGCGGCGAAGCTCAGCATGCTTGCCTCCTGCTCCCCTGGAGTTCCGGTCCGAGGCAGCCAGTCCCCTTCCACATAGACATGGCAGGTCGCGCAGGCGCATTCGCCGCCGCAATCGGCATCAATCCCAGGGATGTTGTTATTCACCGCGCCCTGCATGACGGACTGCCCGGCCTCCAGCTCGATCCGGTGCTCGGTGCCGTTGTGTTCGATATAGGTGACCTGCGGCATGTCTTCTCCTTGGCGCGTTCCACCGCTCAGGCGGCAAGTTCCCGCATGGACAGGGACGGATCCTGCAATCGCTCCCGCGCGATCCTCTGGCGCCGGGCGATCATCATGCGCCCTGCCATGAATTCCGGCGCGGCATTCACCGCCTCCACCGCCTGCACGACCCCCTCGGCATCCAGGTGGAAGACTGCGAAGCCTGGCCTGCCAGGATCGCCGCGGATCACCGCCTCCGCCGCATCGAAGGGCAGGCCGGCGAGTTGCAGCCGCAACTCGAACTGGTCCGACCAGAACCAAGGCACCTCGGGCGCCGACGGTGGACGGCCGCAGATCGCGGCGGCGGCCTGCTTCGCCTGCTCCACCGCATTGGGCACGCTCTCCAGCCGTCCCATGCGGCCATGGGGCGGCAGCGGCCGGATGGTGCAATCGCCGATGGCATGGATCGCCGGATCGCCGGTCCTGGCGGCGAGATCGACGATCACCCCGCCCGCGCAATCCAACCCGGACCACCGCGCCAATTCGTCATTCGGCACGGCCCCGACGCCAATCAGCACGACGTCGCATGGGATCAGGCGCCCATCCGTCAGGCGAAGGCTGGTGACGCGGCCGGCGGCGCCTTCCAGCGCCTCGACGGCAGCACCCAATTCCACCACCACGCCCCTGGCGCGGTGCTGATCCTGAATGAAGGCGGCAAGCGCCGGGCTGGCAACCCGCGGCAGAAGGCGCGACTCACGTTCGACCACCACCGGCTCCACGCCGAGCGCACGTGCCGAGGCGGCGACTTCCAGGCCGATATAGCCGCCACCGATCACCGCCAGCCTGATGCCCGGGCGAAGTGCCGCCTTGAGCCGGTCCGCCCCCGCCATGCCGCGCAATTCCAGGACGCCGGCCAGATCGCCCCCGGGCAGGTCGAGCCGGCGCGGCCGCGCACCGGTGGCCAGGATCAGGCGGTCGTAGGAAAGTTCCTCGCCGGTATCGAGGATCACGGTCCGGGCGGCGCGGTCGATCGCGGCCACGCGCCGGCCCAGGCGCAGTTCGATGCGCTGCTCGGCGTAGAAACCGGCGGGGCGCAGTGCCAGGCTCTGCGCATCGGCCTCGCCTTTCAGCCATGCCTTGGATAAGGGCGGACGTTGATAGGGCGGGACCGGCTCCTCGCCGACCAGGGTGATCGGTCCCTTCCAGCCATACTGGCGCAGGAAGGCCGCTGCCGAGCCCCCGGCATGGCCGGCGCCAATGACGACAACGCCTGGACCGCCAGCGTTCACGCCACCTTATCCTCCCGCTTTCGGCGCAGGACAGCGAAAGGCAAGGGCAGGGTCAAGTCATTCCTGGTTGCGGCGACGCCCAGTTCGCATCGCGTTGACGCCTCCCGGCGCAGCGGTAACCTGCAACGATCACCACGACAGACTGAAGTTCCTGCATGACCAATTCCTCCATCCTTGCTACCGGCGCCCAGCACCAAGCCTGCGCCGCCACGCCTGGCCGCGAGAACCGGCAGCGGGCGCAGGTGCCGGAGGGCTTCCTACCGAGGCCGGTCAGCGGCGGCTTCCTGAAGGCCATCGGACCGATCTATGTGAAACGGGAGGATGGTCGCAGCATCTTCGGCCTGCTCGTCGAGGAACAGCACTGCAACGGCAAGGACATGTGCCATGGCGGCATGCTGGCCACTCTTGCTGATGTCGTGCTGGGCATCGGCGGCATGGAGCAGGCGGGCGTCAGCGGCTTCTTCATCACCGTCAGCCTGACCAACGACTTCCTCGCCCCCGCGCCGCTCGGCGCCTGGATCGAGGCGCGGGTCGAGCTGCTGCGGGCCACGCGCACGACCATGTTCGTCCAGGGCATCTTCACTGTGGAGGGCGAGCCGGTCCTCCGTTCCAGCGGCGTGTTCCGGCTGCCTAGGCCGGAGCGGCCCTGACGCACCGGCGCGAGTTGCCGAACCAGCCGCGCCCTGCGTAACCTCCCCCGGACATGTCCCGGGGGATGGTTCGATGAGCGAGGCCATGCCGATGCAGGACGGGAAGGCCCTGGCCGAAGGCTTCGACCTGCGCGCTCTGCCACCCTCCTTCTACGAGGATCCCTTCCCCACCTATCGCGCGCTGCGTGAACATGCGCCGGCGAAGCGCCTGCCGGACGGCTCGCTCTTCCTCACGCGCTGGGCGGATCTGGATCGCGTCTACCGGGACACGCGCGTCTTCAGCTCCGACAAGAAGGTCGAATTCTTCCCGAAATACGGCGACACGCCGCTCTATGCCCATCACACGACCAGCCTCGTCTTCAACGACCCACCGCTGCACACGCGGGTACGGCGGCTGATCATGGGCGCGCTCTCCCCGCGCGCCATCGCCGGAATGGAACCTGCCCTGGTCGCGCTGGTGGACAGCCTGCTGGATGCCTTGGAGGAGCGGGGTGAGGCCGACCTGATCGCCGATTTCGCCGCCGCCATCCCGGTGGAGGTGATCGGCAACCTGCTCGGCGTGCCGCGGGAGGAGCGTCGCCCCTTGCGCGGCTGGTCCCTCGCCATCCTTGGCGCGCTGGAGCCGGTGGTGACGCCGGAGATGGCTGCGCGCGGCAATGCCGCCGTCATGGAGTTCCTGGACTATCTCCGCCACCTCGTCGCCCGCCGCCGCGCCGCGCCGGGTGACCCGAACACGGATGTGCTGACCCGCCTGATCCAGGGCGAAGCGGATGGCGAACGCCTCACCGAAAGCGAGCTGCTGCACAATTGCATCTTCCTGCTCAATGCCGGGCACGAGACCACCACCAACCTGATCGGCAACGGTTTGCAGGCGCTGCTCGACTGGCCGGCGGAGAAGCGCCGCCTGCTGGACAACCCTGACCTGATCCGAAGCGCGGTGGAGGAATTCCTGCGCTTCGAAAGCTCGAATCAGCTTGGCAACCGGCTGGCGGTGACGGATACCGAGGTCGGCGGCGTACCGATAGAGGCCGGCACTCAGATCACCCTCTGCATCGGCGCCGCCAACCGGGACCCGACGCAATTCCCGGACCCCGAGCGGCTGGATATCGGCCGCACCCCGAACCGTCACTTGGCCTTCGGCGGTGGTGCGCATCTCTGTGCCGGCCTGTCCCTGGCGCGTCTGGAAGGACGCATAGCGATCTCGCGCTTCCTCGCGCGATTCCCGGATTACGGCCCGGCCGCCCC
>CALGVL010000002.1 GCA_937930165.1 uncultured Acetobacteraceae bacterium | reverse complement strand
CGGGAGACGCTCCCCCGCCTGCGGCTGGCCGGGGAGGAGCGGCGGACGGAACTGCTGATCGAGGCAGCAGGGCGGCATTACGAGGTCGAGGCCGTGCCCCTGACGCACAGGGAGAGGCGGGCCGGACGGCTGCTGCTGCTGCGCGATGTCACCCGCCGCGTGCAGGCCGAGACGCGGCTGCAGGAGGCACTGGCGGCGCTACGGACGCAACTGGATGACAACTTGAAGTTGCAACAACAATTACGGGAACAGGCAGTCCGCGATCCCCTGACGGGCCTGCACAACCGTCGCTTCTTCGAGCAGATGAAGCCCCTGCTGCTGGCCGAGGCCAGGCAGGCCGGCAAGCCGCTGACCGCCGTGATGCTCGACCTCGATCACTTCAAGCGGCTGAACGACACCCATGGCCACCAGACCGCGGATGTGGTGCTGCAGCGCCTCGCCGCGGTGCTGCTGCGCGGCACCAGGCCGGCCAGCGACGTCTTCCGCCTGGGCGGGGAGGAATTCCTGGTGCTGCTGACGGGCCTGACCGCCCGGCAGGCCCAGCCCCGCATCGAGGACTGGCGCGCCATGCTGGACGAGGAGGTGAGCGGGCTGGGCATCGGCAGGGTCACCTTCTCCGCCGGCATCGCCAGCTATCCGGCGGATGCGGCGGGGTGGGAGGATCTGCTGCGCCGGGCCGACACCGCCCTCTATGCCGCGAAGCTCGCCGGCCGGGCGCGGAGCTGCTGCTGGGAGGAGGTGCGGCCGCAGCCGATGGCCAACCAGCCCGTCCAGGCAACGGCCTGAGCGTCCCCTATCCCAGCGCCGCCCGCGCCTCCTCCGCGTCCCGGGCGATCGCTGCCTTCAACGCCTCCAGCCCGGAGAAGCGGGCATCGGGGCGCAGGAAATGCCGGAGCCGCACGCCGATCTCCTGGCCGTAGAGATCGCCTGCGAAGTCGAAGAGATGCACTTCCAGCCGCGTCTCCGGATCGCCGCCGAGGGTCGGGCGGCGGCCGATATTCGCCACGCCCTTCACCTCCTGCCCCTCCGGCAGCATGACCGTCACGGCATAGACGCCGCGCGCCGGCTCCAGATGCCGGCCGAGCCAGAGATTCGCGGTCGGCCAGCCCAGCACGCGGCCGAGCTTGTCGCCATGCACCACCGTCCCCCGCACCTCCCAGGGGCGGCCGAGCATCGCCGCCGCGCGCTCCGGATAGCCGTCCTGCAGGGCGCGGCGGATGCGGGTGGAGGAGATGGGGGCCTGCCCCTCCATCAGCGGCGGCACCACCGTCACGCCGATGCCGCAGGCTTCCGCCATGCGAGAGAGGGAGGCGGCATCGCCGCCGCGGCGGTGGCCAAAGGCGAAATCCTGGCCGCAGGCCAGGTGGATCGCGCCGATGCCTCGGTGCAGCACCGTCTCGAAGAAGACCTCCGCCGGCATGGCGGCCAGCGCCTCGTCGAAGCGCAGCGCATAGACGATGGAGGCGCCTGCCGCGCCCAGCGCCGCCGCTTTGGCGGGCAACAGGGTCAGGCGGAAGGGCGGGTCATCGGGGCGGAAATGCTCACGCGGATGCGGCTCGAAGGTCAGGACGGCCAGCTTCGCCCCCGGCCGCGCCGCATGCGCCGCGCGCAGCACCGCGACATGCCCGAGATGCACCCCGTCCATATTGCCGAGCGCGACGGTGGCGCCGCGCAGCTCCCGCGGCAGCCCCGTCCAGCTCTCGACGATGCGGGGCTGCTGCGCCATGCGCGGATCAGTCGTGGCGGCGCCGGGAGTCGCGGCTCGGGACGGAGACATAGGCCTCGCCCTCCAGCACCGGGGTGCCGGCCACGGTGCAGACGGTCCGCAGCGTGGCGCGATGCCGCTCGGGGTGCAGTTCCACCACTTCCACCGTCGCGGTCACGGTCTCGCCGATGCGGACCGGGGCGCGGAATTTCAGCGACTGCGACAGATAGATGGTGCCGGGGCCGGGAAGCTGGGTGCCGAGGACCTTGGTGATGAGGCCGGCGGCCAGCATCCCGTGCGCGATGCGCTCCCCGAAGATCGTGCCCTTGGCGTAGTCGGCGTTCAGGTGCATCGGGTTGGTGTCGCCGGTCACGGCGGCGAAGAGGACGATGTCGGCCTCGGTGATCGTCTTGCCGAAGCTGGCCTTCTGGCCGACCGCAAGATCCTCGAAGAAGATGCCTTCACCCATGCGTGAAACGAACCCCTGGCCGCTGTCGGGGGGCCGGTCTAGCGGCGGCGGGGCCGGTGGACAAGCGCCGGGGCGGCTGTCATCAGGACACTGGTTTCCTGCATTTCCGTGAGGTCGTCCCATGCCCCGGACCGAGATCGGCTCCTCCGAAAGACTGCTCGAAGAACTCCGCAGCTGGGTGGAGCGGGAGACGCCGACCACCGATGCCAAGGCGGTCAACGGCCTGCTGGACATGGCGGAGGCCGAGCTGCGCGCCGTGGGCGCCCGGATCGAGCGCCTGCCCGGCCGCGACGGCTTCGGCGACACGCTGATCGCGCGCACGCCGGGCGAGGGCAAGCCGGTGGTGGTCGCGGGCCATGTGGACACGGTCTGGGACCATGGGACGCTCGCGAAATCCATGCCCTTCCGGGTGGAGGGGGATCGGGCGTATGGCCCCGGGATCTACGACATGAAGGCCGGCAGCTTCATGGCCTTCCACAGCGTGCGGGAGATCCTGCGGCAGAAGGTGCCGACCAAGAGCCCCATCACCCTGCTGCTGACCCCGGATGAGGAGATGGGCAGCCCCACCAGCCGCGCGCCAATCGAGCGCGAGGCGGCGGGCGCCTGCGCCGTGCTGATCCCGGAGCCGGCGGGGGGCGCGCAGGGCGCCTGCGTCACCGCGCGCAAGGGCACGGGCCGCTTCACCCTGCGCGTCACCGGCCGCAGCGCTCATGCCGGCGGCAATTGGTCCGAGGGCCGCAGCGCCGTGGTGGCCCTGGCGCGGAAGATCCTGGAAATCCATGCGCTGACCGATCTGGAGCGCGGCGTCACCACCAATGTTGCGCCGATCTGGGGCGGCACGCGGCCCAATGTCATCCCGCCCGAGGCCGGCTGCCATGTGGATTTCCGCATTCCCAGCCTGGAGGAGGCGGACCGGATCGTCGCAGCCTTCCGTGCCATGGCGGGATCGCCGGAGGACGGCATCCGCATCGAGGTCGAGGGCGGGCTGAACCGCCCGCCCTTCGCCGAGACGCCGGCGACGCTGGCCCTCTATGAGAAGGCGCGGGCCCTGGCGGCGCAGCATGGCTATGACCTGCCGAAGCAGCATCGCGGCGGCGGCTCGGACGGGAATTTCACCGCGGTGATGGGCATCCCGACGCTGGATGGGCTCGGCTGCTCCGGCGCCGGGGCACATGCGCCGGAGGAGCATATCCGCTGGCGCGAACTGGCGCCCCGCTGCGCGACGCTCTGCGGGCTGCTGGAAAGCCTGGAGTAAGCGGGCCGGTCCTGAACCGGCCATCCCGGTCCCGCCCTCTTCGGCCTTCCGGTCCCCGGAAGGCTAGAAGATGTCCGCCTGGTCGCGCGCCAGCAGCACGGGATAGGCGCGCGCCGCGCGGTCACCGCCATCGAGCTGGTCGGCCAGTGCGTCCAGCCAGCCGGCGAACCAGGCGCGGCCGAGATGGCCGGTATTGGCATAGGGATTTTCCGTGACCGAGGCGCCCGTGCTGAAGGCGGCACGGCCGGCAGCGTAGAAATCGTCGGTCAGCCGGCGGTTCTCGGGATCGACATAGAGCGGCATGACTGGTCCTTTCCCGGCATATGCCTGGCTATATAAGGCCGGATCTTCGGGATGGGACGTGTCATCGCGTGGCTGCCGAGCTGGCGCCAGACAAGCAGGTCCCGAAGGAAACGGCTGAGAGGAATTTGAGGCCCCGAGCGGCGCATCTGGAGCGCGAGGGCTGAAAGTGCCAAGACGGCAGCCAAAACATGGCTGCCCGTGCCTGAACCACGGGTCCTCCGGATGGCCCCGCTTGACCAGGCCACCGTCCACGCCGCCCTGCGAGCCCGCATGGCGCGCCTCCAAGGCCTCGGGCCAAGCGCTGCATATGGCTGGCCCCATCCCAGTCTGCGACTGGTCTGCCGCTTTCGGCCATTGCCATAGCCGCCGCCACCAACCTTATCCTGCCCTTCTTCTGCTCGTCGTCTGGCGGTCGGGTTATGTCCTGTGCGAATCCCTGCATAGGATGGCTCTCACGACGCGCCGTCTGCGAGGATTTCGTCGGGAAGGCATTGCCGTGCCCCCAACCGACCGGGCAGCCTGGCACAGCTACGACCAAATTAGCCTTGGCAGAGGATAGGCTGCGGTCGTAGGGCGGAACAGCAGCACAGGAGCGCGACGCCTCCGATCTCTGGCTGCAATACGAACTTCGTCCTTCGTTCGACGCTGCTGCGGCGGGGCGGATCCCGGAGAGCCTGCTGTGGCTCATCGAGGAAAACCGGGCCGTGCGGGACCGGGCCAGATAAAGACCAGCGGCTGATCCAGGCAACCAGTGACGGCGGATCACTGCACCTATCGGGTACGCCGAGCCAGGCAAGGAACCTTCATCACCGCATGCCCGAAATCGGTGAACTGCCCCCGCGGCAGGACCAGCAGGGACAGCGGCGCATTCAGCCCCTGTCGGGCTCCCCCATAGGCCGGATCGTCGTCGGCGCTTTGCTGCAGCACGCCGATTTCCTCCCCGTTGATGTGCACCCAGCTCTCGGCATTCACCTCGATCTCGTATGGTCCCCAGCTGCCGGTGCCGCTCCCCGCCCGGATCGCCCTCGCGCACGCCCTGATTGTCGTGCTGCCGATAGCAATGCTGCCGTCCTCATGCACCTGCCTGCCCCCCCGCTGGACATGGCAGGGCGCGACCTCCGGCTCCTGTTGCTGGGCGCGCGTGCCTGGAACCTGCCCGTCCAGACACAGGCCGATCCCAAGCGCCAGCGTGATAACGAATATGCGTTGCATGGTGCCTCCTTTCCCGGAAGGCAGGCTGACCGGATACCCGGGACACGGTGGCTCTGGCCCCGCCAAGGTCAGCCTCGCGCACCGGCTCTCCGGTTGCCTGGCGATGGCAGCGGCCCGCATTAGCGCAGCGCCACGAAGTTCCGCGTCTCCTCTTCCAATCGTGTCTCCTCCAGTCTGGAGAAGTGGCGATGGGAGACGATGCCCAACGCCCGGCCATCCTCCACGCGTCCGGTGACAATGCCGAGCACTGGCCCCGGCTCCTCAGCCACCAGCACGGCGTCCGCGGAGCGCTCGCGCATGTGCCGGCAGGCTACCCGGACGGTCGTGCCCGGTGGCAGGATCAGCGGAACCGCGTAGTCCCGCAGGAATTCGGCCAGCGCCCTGTTCAGCATGACGGCGTTCCCTCTCATCATTCTGACGCATGCCGCGCCTGCAAGCCTGTGCCTCCGAGCCTGAGAGTCCCAACGCAGGGGGGTTGAACCCATCCCGGCTTCTTCCGGGCGCGTCAGTGCAGTGGAGCACCGACCGCCGCCAGCGAGAGCGCCGGCGGCATGGAGCGCGGGTAGGTCACTTCCGCGCCGCGGCCCACGGCGGCGACTGCGAGCAGCGCAGCGAAGATGATCTTGCAGGCCATGATCGGCCCCCACCGATAGCGGGAGGGTGGGCCTTGCCTCAGCGAGTCCTCCCGCTCCATGCAAGTGGTACGGCGCCTGACCCACCGCATCCAGGCGGACGCATAATGTAATGTGCCATGTTCGGGCGGCCATGCATGGCTATAGCTGGGCGGGTGGGATGGTGGTTGGGCATTGCGGCGACAGGCACGCATGCTTCCGACCCAACATGCCGACGCGCATCCTCGTCCCTGTCATGCTCGATAAGTTGCTCAGCGAGACACCGGCTGCGCGAGCGATGCCGGATCGGCTGCTGGTCAGGCTGGGGCGTGAATCGGGTGGCGCCAGGCCAGGAAAGCCGATCCGGGCCGCATCGGTCACGTCTCCGATAGCAACATTGCAGAGCAGCGCCCCATCACAGCGGGTGGCGGCGCCTGAAGATGTGCAGGATGTGCGCGAATCATCAGCTTGGAGGTTGGGGGGCAACAAGTGACGGCGCGGGGATGACGCTGTGACAAGATTTGGGGATCATCACGTCAGGGGTTGCAGAGCATGGACGACGCACCATATAGCATTTCGTCAAACTCGATTGGTTCAGCCTGCTCTTCTTGCTGCAGCATGATCGAGCGCCAAGCTTGGTGCCCGTTTCCCCGTGAAGCGCGAAGTTTGATCCGTCGCGCGATACTGCGCGAGCGGCACCTTGTTGTGAACGGAACACCGCCATGCCAACCGGCACCGTCAAGTGGTTCAATGCGACGAAGGGCTACGGCTTCATCCAGCCTGACGACGGTTCGAAGGATGTCTTCCTCCACATCTCCGACGTCGAGCGCGCCGGGATTGAAAATCCGCAGGAAGGCCAGAAGCTGGAATACGAACTTCAACGCAGTCAGCAGGGTAAGACCTCTGCCGGCAATCTGAAGCTGGCCTGACGGCCGCGGCGGAGCGATCTTCGCGTGCCCCCGCCCCGCCCCCGACCTCCGGCCATCCCGCAGGCGCTGGAGGAACTGTAAGGCATGCCGAGCAGGCCGGCTCCCGCATCGCGCAACCAGCCATGCATCGCACAAGCATCTATAGCCTTACCTGGAATGAACTCCAGACCCATGCAGAACGACGCCCAGAACCGGCGTCACCACGAAAGGAAAACGTGTACTTAGTACCCATAGGAACTCCAGCGGAGCTCCAGCTGGCAGTTGAGCCTGTTGCACTTGCAAACGCTCGGCCCGCGATCACGGCTCCGCGAGACCCCGAACCATCTGGCCTGACGCCAGATGAGATCCGCCGGATCGTCCGCGACATCATCGGCTGACCGAGGCGACGCGGCGCGCGGGCCGCCTGGTCGCCTTACCCTGGCACCGCCCGGGCTCCAACTCGCCCCGCGAGGAACCGCCATGCCTCCCCACAGCTTCTCGATCGGGCAGAATGTCGAACTCGTGCCCGGCAAACTCGATGGCAACGTCCCGCGCGGGACCTACACGGTCCTGCGTCTACTCCCGAACGACGCGGCTGACCGCGAGTACCGGGTCAGAAATGTCCGCGACGGCCACGAGCGGGTCGTGCGGGAGAGCCAGCTCCGCCGCGGGCCGGGTACGCCGCTCGGTTGAGGTGATTGCGGGCAAGGCGTGGTCAGATACGGCCACCGCTCGGTTTCACCCCTTGGCCAGTGCCTGCCGAACGGATGGGCTTAAGCAAGAGAAGAACGATCGGGCGTGAGATCCGGAAGAGCAAGGCGGGAAGTCAATAGTCATTGTTTCCGTGCTTTGCCCGAGGAGCAGGCAGGTCGTCCTCTGCCTCCTGCCGCGCCACACGCCGAGTCAGCCGGCGGGTGCGGCGGCGAGGCGAAGGATCACCACGTAGTGGCACGCGGCGGCAGCGAGCACGAGCGCATGCCAAAGGGCGTTGTGATAGGGCAGGCGCGTCGAGAGGTGGACAATGACGCCCAAGCTGTAGAGCAGACCGCCCACAACGAGCAATGCCAGATCCCGCGGCAGTAGTGCTGCAAGTAGCGGGTCGAGCGCCACCAAGCCTGCCCAGCCGAGCAGCAGGTAGGCGGCGATCGAGGCGCGCTCGAAACGCGCCGGCGCGAGGAGCTTGAGCACCGCCCCGCCGGCCGCCCCTGTCCAGACCACAGCCAGCAGCCCCCACCCCCAGATCCCACCAATCCCAAGCAGGGCGACCGGTGTGTAGGTGCCGGCGATCATGACGAAGATCGCCGCATGGTCGAAGCGGCGCAGCAGGGCCCGCGCCGGCCCTTCCGTGGCCATGTTGTAGAGCGCGGAGCAGCTGAGCATCGCCACCAGCCCAGCCGAATAGAGGCCGAGCGCGACGACAAGGCGGATGTCCGTGGGGCGGGAAGCTGTTGCGAAGAGCGCAGCGC
>CALGVL010000001.1 GCA_937930165.1 uncultured Acetobacteraceae bacterium | reverse complement strand
GGGCGCTGGTGGCATAGCCGGTTCCAACTTGGAGGGAGCGGGTGCCGCGGCCGCCTCGGTGGGCGGAACCGGGGGCGGCGCCGGGATGTCCTGCGCGGTAGGCAGGACGGCCTCGCCCATGCCTGATGCCGCCGCGCTTGCCGCCAGGCGCGCTTCCGTAGCCGGTGTGGTGAGCTGGCGCGGGCCGGTGGCCGCATACACGGCCACAAGCGCTCCGGCCGCCAGGGCAACCGCGCCGGCCAGCCGCCAGGGGGCGAAGCGCCGCCGGTGACGTTGGCGGATGCGGCGGGAGCGCAGCCGGGGCACGGGCGGCTCGGTGGTCAGGGCGCGGGCGACGGCGGCGATCCAGGCATCCTCGCCGGGCAGGCTGAGAGGCGGCTGCACGGCGAAGGCCAGCTCCAGCCGCAGGCGCAATTCGCCGAGCTGGCACGGGGCGAGACGGAGATGCACGACCGGCAGATGGCCTGGAAAGATGGCCGGGAAGCGGGCGGCCACAAGCCGCGTCCGGAATGCCTCAACCGCGCGGGGCGATTCCGCAGGGAGGATGTCCAGCAGCGCCACCCCCACCGCCGGATGGATCAGCGCCGCGGGCAGGCCCCCGCCCTGCAAGCCGCCCAGCCGGCAATTCCGGAGGATGAGCCAGCCCCGGCCCAGCCCCTCCAGAGCGACCGAGGGGTCGGGGGCGGGCTGGCCAGGCTTGGCAGTGGCAATCCGTTGCGACATCGCCGCCTTCGGTATCGCCATGGCGAGGGCTTCACTTGCGAAGCATAGGCCATGGTCCTGGGTCAGCTTCGCGATATGGGGCCATGATGGCGCCAATCGCGTCAAAGCACGGCGATATATAGGCAGGGCGGGATGCCGGATCTGTTCCGCCTCACCGCAATGTCCTGCTTGCGGAGGTCAGCGGCGGCGTGGTCGGTCCAGGAAGTGCCGCATCATGCGCCGCGGCTCGTCGCTTTCCCAGGAGCGGGCGAAGGCGGGGATGCCGGCGGCGATGGCTTGGCCAAGAGGCAGATCCTCCCATTGCCGGATCAGCGTCTTCTGGTTGCGGATTGCCAGCGGACCGGCGGCGCCAAGATGCGCCAGCCATTCCTCCACCGCGCCATCCAGCCCGGCCGGTGGCACCACGCGCTCCAGGAGGCCCCAGTCCAGGGCCTCGGCGGCGGAGATCGTCTCACCCAGCAGCAACAGACGGCGGGTACGGCCCCAGCCGATCAGGCCGGGCAGCAAGGCCGCCTCCACGACGGAGGGGATGCCGACGCGCACCTCCGGCATGCCGAATTGCGCCGTCTCCGCGGCGATGCGGAGGTCGCAGGCGGCGGCAAGCTCCAGCCCGGCGCCGAGCGTCCAGCCATTGACGCGGGCGATCACCGGCACCGGGCAGTCCCGCACCGCACGGCAGCAGCCATGCACCAGCGTGATGAAGGCCCGGGCCGCGTCGCCGTCAGGGATGGCGGCCATCTCGCCGATATCGGCGCCGCCGACGAAGGCTTTCTCCCCTGCCCCGGTCAGCACCACGGCGCGCAGATCCGGCTCAGCGGAGAGCGCCTGCACCGCCTCGATGAAGCGGCGCATCAGGGGCGCGTTGAGCGTGTTCAGCTTGCGCTCATGCGCGATGGTGACGAAGGCGACCTGGCCGGTTTCCGACCGGCTGCGCATCTCAACCCGGATCTCGCCATTCTGCTCCATCTCGCATCCCCCTCTGGCTGGAAAGGGGATTAGCGCCTGACGGCGAAGCCTGCCATCTGCGCATAGCCACCGGCGATGGCGGCCAGTTCCTCCCGGGCGATCACATCCTCAAGCCGGGCGAAGCCGTGCGGGGCGCGCTCGCTGACCACATCCACGACACGCTCCGGCCCGCCCTTGCGGTTGCTGTGGACGATCTCGGCGGTCTTCGGGCGGCGTTCGGCCTCATAGGCGGCGAGAGCCTGCTCCACCGGCATCTCCGCCAGCAGCGCGGCGAGGCAGCGGGCGTCCAGCACCGCCTGGGAGGCGCCGTTGGAGCCCACCGGATACATCGGATGTGCGGCATCACCGAGCAGGGTCACGCGCCCTTGCGTCCACCAGGGAAGCGGGTCGCGGTCGCACATCGGATATTCGAAGAATTCCGGCGTGGCGCGGACCAGCGCCTCGACATCCAGGAAGGGGATGCGGAAGCGCTGGACATGCGGCAGCACCTCCTCAAGCTTGCCGCGGCGGGACCAATCCTCCCGGCGGGGTGGCGGCTGGGT